>ONXX01000029.1 GCA_900321955.1 uncultured Bacillota bacterium
AAAGAAAAAGGCATGGAGAAACAGTGTGTCTTGATCTCACTGAAATATCCGTTAATCAACTACATTGAAACCAAATATCCTGAAATGGATACCGCTTATCTGACCTTTGCCTCCTTTGGCAATACACAGAACCTGAACTGTGATTATCTTGGTCTGGAAGAAGAAGCGGCAACCGATAATATGTTCAGCGTCATCCATCAGTCCGGCAAGAAGGTCATGGTGTGGACACCGAATGAATTGAGATCTCAGCGCAAATTCCTGATTTCCCAAGCCGACTATATCATCACCGACCAGATTTCGATGGCCAATGAAACGATCAAAGAATTAAATAAGAGAAAAGACTATGAGGTCATTCTCGACTGGGTCTTCTATTAGGAGGAATAATACATATGAATGAAACTTATCGTGAATGTTTGGAAGCTGCTAACTTTATCTCTCAGCGTCTGGATGCTTCAGGCGCGATCGGCCTGGTACTGGGTTCAGGCTTAGGAGAACTCGGCAATGAGATCGAGAACCCCGTTTCGATCGATTATAAGGACATTCCCAATTTCCCTTCCACATCGGTTCCCGGACACGCCGGCAAACTGATCTGCGGCACCCTCAACGGAACCAAAGTCTTATGCATGCAGGGACGCTTCCACTTCTACGAAGGCTATTCCATGGATATCGTCGCCATGCCGACCAGAGTCATGAAGCTTCTGGGTATCAAAGCTTTGATCCTGACCAATGCGGCCGGCGGCTGCAATAAGACCTTCAAACCGGGCACCCTGATGTTTATCGACGATTTCATCAACTTCGAAATGGGACCTCGTTTCCCGGATATGACCAAGGCCATCGATCCGGCTTACAACGAGCTGGCCAAGAAGTGTGCGAAGGACTTAGGCATCGAAACAAGAAGCGGTGTCTATATGGGCTTTCGAGGACCGAACTTCGAGACTCCGGCTGAGATCCGCTTTGCCCAGATCATCGGCGCCGATGCTGTCGGCATGTCGACCGTTCCGGAAATCCTGGCGGCCAGACACTGCGGTTTGCCGGTCATCGGCATCTCCTGCATCACCAACATGGCTGCCGGCATGACCGGTGAAGAGCTCACCCATCAGGAAGTTCAGGAAACCGCCGATCGGGTCAAAGGTGACTTCAAGACCCTGATCAAGGAAATCATCAAGCGCATGTAAAAAAGTGAGTTGATCTCACTTTTTTGATTACATTCGCGGTTCGAAGGTAAAGCCTTCGCCGTTGACATCCTTTGCCTCGGAAATGATGACAAAGGCCTCAGGATCGTATTTGTCGATGATCTGTTTTACCTGATTGGACTGATCTTCTGAAACCACCGCCAACAACATCTTTTTCTTGTTTCCGGTATAACCGCCTTGCACATCCAGGATCGTCGTTCCCCGATTCAAAGAAGAATGGATATCGCCGGCGATCTTATCATACTGATCCGATATGATCTCAAAGCGCTTGGCCTGAATGCCGCCGTAAATATTGAGCGACCAGTTTAAGGTCAGGGTAAGCAGGAAGACCGAAATCAGACCGATCAAAACGGCGTTGAGGCCATAGAGATAAAGGCCGGTCAATACGGTGACCGTGTCGGTAAACATGATGGCCGAAGAGATCTTGACATGAAGATACTTCTCCGCCAGCAAGGCAATGACATCGGTACCGCCGGAAGAACCGCCGTTTCGAAACATGATGCCGATGGCCAGCCCGCCCAGGATGCCGCCATAGACACTCGCCAGCAAAGGATCGATATCGATGGTATCGGGAAGGACTCTGGTCACAAACAGTAAGGCAAAGGGATAGGAGATCGAATAGATCAGGGTATTGGTAAAAAACTCTCTTCCCAGGAAGATACTGCCGATGATAAACAGAAAGGTATTGATGCCGATATTCATGAAGTCTTCCGAAAACGGCACAAACGGTGCCAGTAAGGACGTGATACCGGCAACACCGCCGGTCAGGATCCTGCCGGGCAAAATAAACATACCCACTGACAGCGCAAAAATCAGGGTACCTAATTCGATCATCAGGATCTTCTTGATCTTATTTAACATCCGCATCACCCTTTCCTGTTTTGATTATTTGAGGCAAAACACAAAAATGATTATACCATATTGGTTTATAATAGATTCATAAGAAAAGGGGGAATCTCACTATGAAGAAATTCTTAGAAGAATTCAAAGCGTTCGCATTAAAAGGCAATGTCATGGATATGGCTATCGGTGTTATCGTCGGTGGTGCCTTCTCTTCCATCGTCAATGCCCTGACCGAAAACATCCTCAATCCGATCATCGCCTGCTTAGGCGGTACCGAAGTCGGTCTGGTCACGCCGTTAGGCAATACCGGACAGGTCATCAACTGGGGTGCTTTCATCACAGCGATCATCAACTTCCTGATCCTGGCCTTTGTCCTGTTCCTCATCCTTAAGGCTGTCAACAAGATGATGAGCCTCGGCAAGAAGGAAGAAGAACCGGCACCGGAACCGGATCCGGAACCTTCCGATGAAGTTAAGCTTCTCACAACCATCGCTGACGAATTAAAGAAGCTCAACAAGAAATAAGCAATACAAAACAAACCGCAGAATCCAATCAGAAACTGCGGTTTTTCTTTTGTCTCTTTTATTCTATTGCCGGCAACAGAATCCCTTCAATAAACTGAATCCTGTCAAAGATCCTTGGCTTGAAGGTGCCGGTGATCCCCAGCGAGATCTTTTTCTCTTTGTCGATATAGATGATATTGCCGCTGTCACCGATCGCCGCATAGACTTCCCTGTCATCAAACGGCTTATACCACAAATAACCGTAATTCATATTGCCGAATCGTTCGCCCAGCTTCACATGCGGCCTCAACATATCTTCCAGATACTCTTTTGAAATGATCACCTTGTCATCATATATTCCCTCATTCAGAAGCAGCTCGCCGATGATTGCCATATCTCTTGCCGACATGCACAAACCCCAGCCGGCCGTGACCGCTCCTGTGGGATCACAATACCATTCATAGTTTCGCGGATTCCTGTTCATGAAAAAATCAAACTGATCCTCTTTGGAACTATCGCCATGAGAAATTCGCTCAGGCAGTCCAAGAGGCACAAACAGATTCCGGTTGGCAAAATCAATGCACTTTTCCTTACATGCCCGTTCGATGATGCCGGCCAGGATCTGAATGCCAAGGGTTACATATCGAAATTCTCCTGTGATCCCCTTGCGGCCTCCCAAAGAATCAAGGATCGCAAGTGTCCAGTCCTTTGACGTGCATACCTTTTTCCAGGGCTCGGACTTTCCTTTATAGGGCGCCGTCATGGTCAAAAGATGGCGGATCGTCACGTCATAGATGGTCGTCTCGCCCCGTTTTGGCAAATACTCCGGAAAGAATTCCATCACCTTCTGATCAAGGCTTTGGATCGATCCCTGATCCAGGGCAATTCCTGCCAGCAAAGCCATGATGCCCTTGGTCACCGAATTGACATTCGCCGCATCGTCACCTGAAAAACCGCGCCAGCAGTCCTCATAGATAAGCTCGCCGTCTTTCATCGCATAGATCTGGGTAATGTTGCTTTCGTTGTCTTTGCCGTCACGAATAAAACTGTGCAGTTCTTCTTTTTTCACCGCAAATACCTCCTCTATTACAAGATTCGGACGTCCTTAATCAAAGACTAATGTAATTAAAAATTGTTTTCAAGAGGAATCATTTTCGATCACAAAAGTTTTCTCTTTTTCTTGTTTTGTTATAGTATAGAGACTGTTACGAAAGAAGAAAACATGAAGCATTATCTCAAGAAAATACTGCTGCCGCTGCTGATCTTATGCATCCTGTGCGGCTGCACACCAAAGAAAGAAGAAGAACCGAAAGAGGCCAAGATCCCCTTCCAATACGAACACGATCCGCGTGAGAATCCGGAAGCGATGAAAGACATCATCGAGGATCCCGATGCAGATTAAATCCCACCGATCGACAGTGGGATTTTTTAATGTTTGTATTAATCTGATTTTTTCTATAACATTGCCAGGACTTCATCGACGGTCGGCAGATCGACGATGTTTCTGGCATAGTTGGCATATTCAACGACACCGTCTTCATTGACGATAAACATCGCCGGCAGCTGCAATTCATTGCCTTCATAATCGCCGTGCACAAAACCGGCTTCTCTGGCCTTGCCGCCCTTTTCCTTGAGCTTGTCCATGACGCCCTCGACCATCTCCTCTTTGGTGGCGGCTGCCTTAATATCCAATAACTGATAGATCTCCTGTTTCGGATCGCAGATGATGGAGAACGGCAAAACCGTGTTGGTCGCTTCCAGGTCCCTGCGGATGTGTTCCTGGTCACTCTGCATGACGACAAAGACCTGCGCACCCTTCTGTCTGAATTCATCGTAGCGCTGTGCGATCAGATGAACATCATAGCGGCAGACGGTGCAGCCGATATAGCGCAGCACCCAGAAGATCGTCTTTCCTTTTAAGACCTCTTTGGAATTCAAGCCGTCTTCATAGGCCGTGGAAAACTCAAATACCGGAAATGTATCACCCTTATTGATTCTTGTCATTGTGGTATCCCCCCTCTTGGCTTCATTATAACAAGACCTCTTTTGCGACATTCCGGATTCGCTCTTTTGAAGGCTTGCCGTCTATTGGATATCCTCTATGCTCAGTGATCTGTCAAAAGACTTCTTCGGATAATCAACGACCGTAAGCTGCTTCGCTGAGAAGCTGTTTCCATAGAAATAGCCGTCCTCAAAACAATCCATGATCCTGTCCACCTGCTTTTCATCATTGAGCTTTTCTTCAAAATAATTTCGTATTTCGTCCTCTTCTTCTCCCTCCGGTGCACAGGTGTAATCCACAAAATCGCACAACTCACCACTCGCGCTGTGGTATTCATGAATGTAAACCGCAAGCTCATTCAGATCTGAAAAAGAGCGTAAGCCTTCTTTGAATTCATTGACCTTTTTCTGCAGACGCTTGAAATAATTGAGCCACCAGCTGTTTTCTTCATTAACTTCCAGGCTCTCAGTATGCTGAAGAACATTTTTCAGTGTGTAATGATCTAAATCAAGAGCGGATTCCAGATTTTCAAAATAGATCTTTCGCAAAAGATAGTCACAGAGTTCTTCTGTTGATCCAAGGGAAAAGAGATCTTCCTTCTTCACCGCAATAAATGCCAGACAGCCGCCTGTTTCAAACTGCCCGACCGGATTGACGGCAAGAGAGATTTTCTGTTCACCTTTCATCACCTCGATCTTCACATGATCGCTTAAACCGATGCCAGATTCGTAGTCCATGTTTCCTCCTGTCTGTCTATGATATGTATACCTTTGTTAACTTGATTCTATCATTTTTCCTTAGAAAAAGCCGTCCTGACGGACAGCTCTTCTTTCAAATATATAAGATATGCTTTTACGCAAAGATCTTTTCGATCCAGCCGCAGCAAAGTCTTGCCCACTCATGAACCTGCGGCAGGTCCATCGCCAGATCGTTGTTGCCGTCGGCCAAAGCCAATCCGTGGACCCCTTCCGGGAACAAGTGCATTTCAAACGGCACACCCATGGCCGTCAAAGCCTGTCCCAGGGTAAAGGAATTGCGGGGATCATCGGAATTGGTTTGCCATATGAACATCGGTGGTGTTTTTCTGCTGATGTTGACTTCCGGCGAGAAATAGATCAGCTCTTCTTTGTTGGCAAAGAAAGGATTGCGGATCTGCTCGGCAAACGGATCGACAAAGAAACCGCCCGGCAGACCGGCAAAGGCAAAAGCACCATAGCCGATCACTGCTCCATCAGGACGGCAGGACATCCGTTCCACCGGATCGGCGTTGTCCTTATCTCCTTCATCAAAGTGGGTCGCGCAGTTGCCTGACAACATGCCGCCGGCGGAAAAGCCCATACAGATCACTTTGTCGCTGACGCCCAGTTCTTTCTTTTTCTCTCTGATCAGACGAATGGTCCGCTGCATGTCATCCATGCAGTCTTTTCTGGAATAGGGCTGCAGGCGATAGGTCAGGATGGCCGTATTGAAGCCCTGATCGGAAAAGTATTTTGCGACATTGAAGCCTTCGCAGCCTGTCCTGGTCGAGAAACCGCCGCCGCAGGCGACGATGATCGTACCGCTGTTTTCCTTGCGGTTCTGGCCCGGCACAAAGATGATCGATGGTTCGATCTGCAAAGGATCGCGGTCGTCAAAATTCGGCGTCTTTCCTTTTGGCCAAAGCGGCAAAACCTCAAAGCGTTCCACCGCCTTATTCCAGGTCGTCAGGTTGAGTTCACGGTCCATCGTGCCGTCCGCCTTGCGGTGTCTGGCAACGGGTATGATGACCGCTTTTTCTTCCACGACCTTTTTTAACTCTTCATAGTTGTTCTGGTACATAGAAACTCCTTAAGAAAAGATCCATATCCTTCGATATGGATCCTTGTGTTCTTGTTTTAGATCAGATTCTTTTCTGTCTTCGCATCAAAGATGTGGATCAGATTCGGATTGAAATCGAAGGTGAAGTCCTTGCCTAAGGAAACCGTATCGAGATCCAGGTTGGCGGTCGGAATGACGGCAACGATGTCATCACCGTTCAGATTGATGTGAAGGTGAACCTCGGAACCCATCATTTCGGAAACTTCGATCTTGCCGGTAAAGCCTTCCTTGCTCATCTCGACATGAACCGGACGAACACCGACGATCGTTTCGATCTCCGGCTGGTCTTTTTCCTTGAGGGCAGCCTGATGCTTGTCGCTCAGCTTGATGTCCTTATTCTGGATGGTGATGTAGTAATCGCCGTTTTTCTTGGTGAGCGGAACATGATGGAAGAAGTTGATCTGCGGTGTGCCGATGAAGCCGGCAACGAAGACGTTCTCCGGATGATTGAAGACTTCCTGCGGCGTACCGACCTGCTGGATGAAACCATCGCGCATGACGACGATACGATCGCCTAAAGTCATTGCCTCGACCTGGTCGTGGGTGACATAGACGAAGGTGGTATTGATCTTCTGACGCAGACGGATGATCTCCGAACGCATCTGACCACGCAGTTTGGCATCCAGGTTGGATAACGGTTCATCCATCAGGATGACCTGCGGGGAACGAACGATGGCACGGCCGATCGCGACACGCTGTCTTTGACCACCGGATAATGCTTTTGGCAGACGGTCGAGGATCTCGGTGATCTCTAAAGTTCTGGCAGCTTCTCTGACTTTCTTGTCGATCTCATCTTTCGGCAGTTTTGCCAGTTTCAAAGAGAAGGCCATGTTGTCATAGACCGTCATGTGCGGATAAAGGGAATAGTTCTGGAAGACCATTGCGATGTTCCTGTCACGCGGTGCGATGACGTTGGACAGTTTATCACCGATCCACAGTTCACCGGATGTGATTTCTTCCAAACCGGCGATCATACGAAGCGTCGTGGACTTACCGCAGCCGGAAGGACCGACTAAGACGACAAATTCCTTATCCTTGATCTCGAGATTGAATTCCTGAACAGCGACCACGCCTTCATCGGTGATCTGCAGATTCGGACGAAAGCCTTCCTCTACCGGAGCTTCTTCCGCTTTCTTTTTCTTCTTCTTGGATTTTCTCTCTTCATCAGTGACAGGGTAGATCTTCTTGATGTTTTTCAAAACAATACTGGACATTGGATTTGCTCTGACAGTTCGGCCTTCGCCTTGCTGCCTCATCTGTGACCGACACAAAGGATCACAGACCTTTTCAGCATGTCTCCACGATGCTGACCCGCGAGCCACGGTTTCCTCCTTTTCTTTACCGCTGTTAAAGTGGAGCGCAGTATTTCGACTATATTATTTCAAATCACAGGCCCTATTCCTTTTAAATAAGTATCTTCGTTTTTAAAAAAGATGCACAGAAGAGAAAATCAAAAATCAATGCATTTATTTTGATTCTCTTGCCTCAGGACCCTTTGTTATGCTGAAGATGAAAAGAGGGCTTTTTTATGCACGAAATAAAAACAGTCGATGTAAAAGGAGTAAAACTTGCCTATCGGGAATACGGAAGCGGCGATAAATATCTGCTTTCAACCCAGAACTTTTTCTTTAAAGACAGCCACATGGCCTTGCTTGGCCAGCCACCCTATGACTACCATTGTTTCCTGGTCTACATGCGCGGCTATGGCGAGTCCGAACATATTTTCGATGACACCTTAAAAGATTATGCCAAGATCTGGGGCGAAGACCTCATCAACTTCGCCGAAGTCATGAAGATCCCTTCCTTCTATTACACAGGCATCTCTCATGGCAACTGGGCACCCTGGTACATCGCCTTCCATCGGCCGGAACTCATTAAGGCCTATGTCTGTGTGGATGGCATCACCCAGTACCACGAACAAAGAGACCTGCCGGGTCCTTTGAAGAAGATGCGCGATGAAGCCGATGCCTTTGTCGGCAATAAGGAACTTCTTGCAAAGACCGCCTGGATCGAAACCTGGCCGACAAACAATCCGCAAAGACTGGCCAGACGCCAGGCCAACTACGAAGAACACCTCGACATTCTGATGCACCGCAAGAGAGAAGAATTTGCCTTGCCGATGCTGGGTGATATGACCGGCTGCAACGCCAAGTCACAAGAGGAATTATTACAACGTCTGCACGAGATCAACTTCCCGGTCATGATCTGGGAAGGAGGGCTGGATCCCCTGGCGACACCAGAAGCAGCTCTGGAATGTGCCAAGGCCATACCGGGTGCTCAATATCTGATGTACCAGCATCTGGGTCACGGCGGTGCTGATGAAATGCCGGAGCTTTGTGCCAGAGACTGCGACCGCTTCTTCAAAGACGTGGAGGGACGCATCCTATGAAATTAAAAGTTGCTTCGATTTTTACCGAATACATGGTCTTGCAGCGAAACAAGCCGATCACCATCTGGGGCCGAAGTGCGAAAGATGATACGATCGAAGTAAAGCTGGCAGACAAGCAGAAAACTACGATCGCTGAAGACGGTCAATGGTCCATTACCTTTGATCCGCTAGAAGCCTGTGACGAGATTTCTTTATCCGTCCATTCCTCCATCACCGGAGAAAACATTTCTTTCAACCATATCGCTGTCGGCGATGTTTTCCTGGCGGGCGGCCAGTCCAATATGGAGTTTCTGATGAAGTACGATATCGACTTTGAAGAAACCGCCAAGACAGAAAACGATGCGCTGCTTCGCTGCTACACCGCGCCGCAATCGGCTTTCATCGGCGCCGAAGAGATCGACCCCTATGGCAACAGCGGCTTCTGGCGGCGCTGGATCTTGAAGGAAGAGCGCCAATATTTCTCTGCCGTTGCCACCTATATGGGCATGAAGCTGAGAGAAAAGCTGAATATCCCGATCGGCATCATCTCCTGCAACTGGGGCGGCTCGCCGGCCTGCGCCTGGACGGCCAGGGAAGACCTTGAAAGTACCGCGGAATTAAAACCGATCCTTGACTGGGAAGAAAAATTCTTAAAAGAAACCGACTGGTCAAGATACATTCCGGCTTCCGAAAAACGCATCATCCAGACTCCAGAAGAGATCGCCTTCAACGACCGCTTCATGATGGGCGAGGACATGAGCGAATTCTTCAAAAACTTTGATCCGTCTGTCTTGCCGAAAGTCGACTTTGCCCCGTTCAATCTGGGACCGCGCTGCGTCGTGCGTCCAAGCGGCCTGTATGAAAACATGTTATGCAAGATCGCCCCTTATGGCATCAAGGCCTTTCTGTGGTACCAGGGCGAAGACGATGATGCCAGAGACTTTGTCGATTTCTACGATGTCTCCATGATCACCTTGATCAAAAGCTGGCGGAAACTCTGGAAGGAAGATCTGCCGTTCTATCAGATCGAACTGGCACCTTTCCGCGGCATCGGTCCGACAGCCGCCAAGCGCTATCCGGCCATGCGCCATCAACAGGCCAAGGCCGCAGCATCCTTAAACTTAGCAGCTATTTCATTCTTTAACTGATAAAATGAAAACTCCGGATCCAGGACTAGAATAATACCAGACTTAGTGCCCTTGATAGTAACTTTCTGATTCAATATTGGTCACCCAACCTTTTTTCTAAAAATCATACCTTACAATTATATGTCATTTTATTCCAAAATAAAACACAGAAAATACGCACAAATACAAACGATATTGTGTATTAGACTAACAAATGATAAAATAATTTAGACAAATTGAGAGATACTATATTTGGAGGAATCGATAATGGAAAATGTTTTTAAAATCAAATCAAATTATAAACCAAATGGAGACCAACCAAAAGCAATAGATGAGCTTGTAAAAGGAATAAATTCAGGAAAAAAAGAACAAGTATTATTAGGAGCAACAGGAACTGGAAAAACATTTACAATTGCAAATGTTATTGAAAAAGTTAATAAGCCTACACTAGTATTAGCACATAATAAGACACTTGCAGGACAATTATATGGAGAATTAAAAGAACTTTTTCCAGATAATAAAGTAGAATATTTTGTTTCATATTATGATTACTATCAACCGGAAGCATATGTTCCCTCAACTGATACATATATTGAAAAGGATTCCTCAATTAATGATGAAATTGATGAACTTAGACATGCCGCAACATCTGCACTTATTAGTCGAAGAGATGTAATTGTTGTCGCATCAGTTTCATGCATATATGGTATTGGTGAAGTGGAAGAATATAAAAATAAAATGCTAACATTATCAACAGGTGAACATATTGATAGAAATAAGGTTTTAGAGAAACTAGTAGAAATGTTATATGAAAGAAATGAATTGGATTTTAAAAGAGGAACATTTAGAGTTAAAGGAGATGTTCTTGAAATAATTCCAGCAAACCAAAATACTCAAGGATACAGAATAGAATTTTTTGATGATGAAATAGATAGAATCTCCGAGATTGACTCATTAACTGGAAGGACAATCAATAATTTAAAAAATGTATCTATTTTTCCAGCAAGTCATTTCGTAGTCAGTGACGAAAAATTACAATCGGCAATTATAAGAATAAAAGAAGAATTAAAAGATAGACTAGAAGAATTAAAAAGAGAAAACAAGTTATTAGCAGCCGAAAGACTTGAACAAAGAACTAATTATGATATTGAAATGCTAGAAGAAACAGGATTTTGCTCAGGTATTGAAAATTATTC
>ONXX01000235.1 GCA_900321955.1 uncultured Bacillota bacterium
CAGGATATCGGTATCCGCAAGGTCGTGGAAACCAGAAACGGTCTGACTTTCGAACTTGGTACTTCGTGCAATGCGATTGCCAGACGCATCAACAAAAAGCTGATCAAAGAGACTGCCTGAAACTTTGCTGAATGAAATACTTTTCAATCCTTACCTTCCGAATTAATTGATACAAAATCATAGAAGAGAATTCTTCAGGCACCCGTATGCCTTTGGTTCTCTTCTTTTCTTATGTTTTTCACATGAAGAAGGATCAGGTTTCAGGGATAGTGATACGCTTTTCTTATTTTCAGGCATTATGAAAACAACTTTTCCAAAGGAAAGATTTCATACTGATCGATACATTGGCTTATGGAGGAAAGGACGATGATCTCCTTTCTTATTTCAGTAAACGGGGATAACCGGATTTGCTGTAGCCGTTGGCTTTCAGCTGTTCTATGTCTTTCCTGTATTGCGGATCATCTTCAAAAGGATCTGCTCCTATCTTTCTTTGTAAGGCCTTATAGGAAGGACAGCTTTGCGTACTCTGACAGATCGATGTCGCTAAAGGGAGTATCGATCTGCGGCTTCACAAGGCCGATGATCTCTTTCTTTAAGGATTTGATCTCTTCGATGAGCTTCAATATGAAAAGCTCTTCATCACTTAAAGAATCATAGATCTCTTTGCTGATCCGGATCATTTCTTATGCTCCCAGGTCTTGTAATCTTTCATCTTCAGATCCTTTATTTCAATCTTCAGGATGCCAAGTCTTGTCAGTATAATGGACTTGTATTCAAGGGAAAATAAATCGTAGGGAGATTTATCGTTTAAAGAGGCCCTTGGATACGAATTGATGTGCGAGAAGATCTCATCGATCTTTGATTGGTCTAAGATGTCCAAAGATCTTCCTTTGGGCCAGATCCTTCGAAAGAGTCCGTGGTTCTTCTCGCACTCTGCTTTCTGACAAGAACGGTAGGGATCGCAATAGAAGACCTTGCAGATCTGCTTTCCTTCTTCATCCTTTTCCAGCTCATAGAGATTTTTGAATTCCGGACCGTTGTCTGCGAGCACGACATCGAATAAGTTCACTCCGTTTTCTTTTGACAAAGCATAGAGTTTTCTCATCGTTTCCACAGTCGAGCTGTTTTTCCTGTGATAAAGTATTCCGATCTGCAGTTTGCAGTTTTTGAAATAGATCGTAAGTATGGCTTTCTTATCGCCTTTTTTGCCCATTACCGAATCAAGCTGCACGACTTTCTTATTAGGATAAGACTCCATATACTTCCTATAGTCATCGTAGGTCCTGCCATCGAGCAGATCGGCAGGTAATGGAGGAAGCTTGTAATCATATTCCTTCTTTGCCCTGAAGCGGACAGCTCTTGGCAGGTCGATCCGTTTGGCATCGACCAGACCTTTCTCGATATATCTTCGTATCGTGGATTCCGATAGGTCGCAATTGTTTACGGAGGTCCTTGCCACATGGATGGAGATCCCGTCTTTGATCAAAGGACAGACGGAACGGTTTAAGATCCGGATCACATTTTTTCGATTCTCATTGTCACTTCTTGAATCGTGAAGCAGCCTGTAGGCTTTCCTGTCGGCTTCATAGGCACTGTAGTATCTGGAACGGTGAGAGCACCTGGTATTGGCACAGCCGTTGCAGACAAAGGGGAAATGTTTCAGCTGTTCGCAAAGGAATTCCCTGCTGTTTTTATTGAAGTAGGCAGCAGAGGGTTCTCTTTTTGAAGAGAAGTGTTTCAGTTCGTAATAGATGGAGCTTCTCGATCTGTCTAAGATCTTTGCCAGCTTGATGGCGGAAACATCCAGATTGCAGTTAAGATGGTGCTCCAGTTTCACTCTTTCGGCGAAAACAAAATTCTTGTTCTTACTCATTTCATCTTTTACTCATCATCCTTTTCCTCCACCTTCATCTTATCCCGAAGAATCAAGTGAGAAAGAATTCACCGGAAACATAATAAAAAAGACCGGGACAAACAGGGTACCGGTAAAGGTTGCAGGGTTATTGAAACAGAATGTTCTAATCAGTTTGGAATGTAATG
>ONXX01000055.1 GCA_900321955.1 uncultured Bacillota bacterium
TGAGGTCATTGAGTTCATCTTTTGCCGAAGCAACTCTGGTCTTGATGCCCTCGGTCTGTGCCTTGCTTAAGGCCTTGATATCCTCATTGAGGTTGGTCTCGATCTCATTGATCTTGTTTTCGATATCCAGATGGGCAATATAGACCCCTCTTTGTCTGGTCAAAGCCAGTTCGCGCTTGGTCTCATCCAGCATCAAAGGCAATACGCCCTTAGTATCCTTGACCAGCTTTGGCACGGCATTGGCCGAAACCTTGATCTCTTCCAGAAGATCATCGATCGCTTCCAGATCCTCTTGCGCTGAGATGTAATCGGAAGAATACATCATCTCCTCGGAAGAAGAGAAGAGATCTTCGCAATGCTGCAGCTTCTCGACAAAGCCGTCATAGGCAATCGACAAGAGCTGGGCATTTTTATTGATCGTCGTTTTGACGACGCGGTATTTCTCTTTCAGCTTGGATGAGTATTCACGCTGAATGTTTTCTTTCTTGGAGAATTCCTCTAAGAAGGAATCGATCTGCGCGACTTCGTTTTCACATTCCGCCAGCTCCTGTGACACTTCGTTAAGCAACGCGGTAGCTTCCTTGTAGGAAACGGTGGAAAGCGCATCGTCGACATCGCCTAAGCGGTCCTGCACATCATTGATGTGGGCCTCCGCCTGTTCATAGCGTTCGAAGTAATCGGCAACCTGCTTGGCCATCTCTTCGTTTCGTCTGGCCATCGCCTGCGCCTTGTTTAACTTGAAAGCCAAAGGCACGGTCTTGACGCCGTTAAAGCGGACGTAAAGTTCATCAAGCTGTTTCTTGAGGTTCTTTTTCTGGGTCTTCCTTCTGGTGACCAGAATGGCAATCACGGTGATCGCCACTAAGACACCGATTGAAATCAGTAGGTATTCGGTCTTCATACAGGTTCATTTTACTATTTAAGAAGGCATTTTTCAATTGACTTCCCACCAATGATTTGCGATAATATTTAAGCACATAAATTTTTATAGCAGCATGTAAAGTTGCCGCCCAGGCGCCAGTACCTGAGGGAAACAAGTAGCCAAGCGCTATTGGCCAAAGTTGAATACGGACACCCACGGCAATGATTTACACCTGTTCTTAACTAAGGAGGAGAAAAACTTATGTCAAGAAACACAGGTCCTACTTGGAGATTATCCAGACGTTTGAACTTCTCTGTTCTCGAAACAGGCGAAGAACTCACAAAGAGACCTTACATCCCGGGACAGCACGGTTCCGCTACCAGACGTATCAAGCAGTCTAACTATGGCTTACAGAAAGCTGAAAAGCAGAAGATGAGACATATGTACGGCTTGAGCGAGAAACAGTTCTACAACAGCTATCTCAAGGCCGTTAAGAAGAAAGGTGTCACAGGCACAAACCTCTTCATCATGATGGAATCCAGATTAGACAACCTGGTATACCGCATGGGCTTTGCCAGCACAAGAAAACAGGCTAGACAGATCGTTTCTCACGGACACATTCTGGTCAACGGCAAGAAAGTAGATATCCCATCTGCTCAGGTCAAGCCGGGTTCGGTCATCGAAGTCAAGGAAAACTACAGAAACAACCAGTTTGTTGCTGAGACCTTAGAGTCAAAGGCTTCCTTCAAGGATTTCGTCGAAGTAGACAAGGACGCCCGCAAAGGCACGTACGTCAGATATCCGGAGAGAAAAGAACTCAACCAGGAAATCAACGAACTGCTGATCATCGAATACTACAACAGACAGTCGTAATTCGGGGTAATAAAAGTGCTGAAGAAATTCGGCACTTTTTTCTGCCTTAAACTGATATAATTTGACTATGTTAGCCGATTATCACGTACACACACATTTTTCCGATGACTCTGTCTACCCGATGGAAGAAGTCGTCAAAGACGCCATCGCCATGGGCTTGGATGAGATCTGTTTTACCGACCACGTCGATTACGGTGTCAAGCTGGATGTTGGCGAAGCGGGAACGACAAGCCGCTTAAATGAAGACGGCACGCCCATACGCAATGTCGACTACAAGGCCTACTTCCCTATGATCGAATCCCTGCAGAAGAAATATGAGAAGCAGATCGTCATCCGCAAAGGCCTGGAAATGGGTTTGCAGTCCCATCGCATCGAACAGTATGAAAAACTCTATGAGACCTATCCGATGGACTTCATTCTTCACTCCAACCACCAGGTCAATGATGTCGAGATCTTCTTACCTGAATACTTTGCAGGCAAAAGCCAGAAGGAATACAATCGGGTCTACTACGAAGAACTGTTAAAAACCGTACAGCTGTACAAACACTATTCGGTATTAGGTCATATCGATGGCTTCAACCGCTACGATCCCAAAGGCGAATGTCCATTGGAAGATTTTGAAGATATTGTCTATGAGATCTTAAAGATCGTCATTGCTGATGGCAAAGGCATCGAAGTCAACACCGCCAATGTCCGCTACCACTTGAAAAACACCACCCCTTGTAAGGGAATCCTCAAGATGTATAAGGAACTCGGCGGAGAGATCCTGACCATCGGTTCCGATTCTCATGCCCCGGGCCAGCTTGGCTTCAACATCGCCCAAAGTCAGGAGATGTTAAAGGATCTGGGCTTTGAATACTTCTGCACCTTTGAAAAGATGAAGCCGATCTTCCACAAACTTTAAAAAAGAGATGAACTACTTGTTCATCTCTTTTAGTATGATCTCTCTTATCTCCTGTACTGCCGTGTCCAGATCGTCATTGCAGACGACGTGTTCATAGAAATCGATATCCAGAAGTTCCTTCTTGGCCTTGGAGATCCGCTTGAGGATGGTTTCCTCGTCTTCCGTACTTCTTTCTCTGAGCCTTCTTTCCAGCTCTTCGATTGACGGCGGAACGATGTAGATGCTCAAGGCATCCGGGCACTTCTCCATGACCTGCTTTGCCCCATTGATCTCGATCTCCAGAAGGACGTTCTTGCCTTCTTCCCGCATCTGTTGGACATAAGCCTTTGGCGTGCCATAGTCATTGCCGACAAAACGGGCATGTTCAAGTAATTCTCCCTTTTTCACCGCTTCCAGAAAGCGTTTCTTGGAGACAAAAAAGTAATTGACGCCATCCACTTCCCCTTCTCTCGGAGCGCGGGTGGTCATTGAAACAGAATAAGCCAGCTGGAGGTCTTCCATCGGCATCAGTTTCGACAGGATCGTGCCCTTGCCGACACCGCTGACACCGCTGAAAACGATCAATAATCCTTTTTTCATACACTAATAATACAATAAAAACTATAATATGAGTATGGATATTTTATGCCCTGTCTGTCTTAAAAAACTGCACCCTGTAGATAAGGCTTATAAATGCGAAAACGGCCACAGTTTTGATCTGGCCAAGGAAGGCTACCTCAATCTCAACCGCAAGAGTTCGCAAAACACCGGTGACAATCCCGAGATGATCAAAGCCCGCAAACGCTTCTTGGAAAAAGGCTACTACGACTTCATGAAGAAAGAGGTCAACAAGCTCCTTAAACCCGAAGATACCTTAATCGATCTGGCATGCGGCGAAGGATATTACACCAAAGACTTTGTCTGCAAAGACAAGGTCGGCATCGACCTTTCCAAATCCGGTCTGAAGATCGCCTCCAAAAGCGACAAGTCGACGACCTACCTGCTCAATTCGATCTTCCACAATCCCCTTTCAGACAAGTGTGCCGATAAAATCGTCACGATCTTTGCCCCGATTGCCGAAGAAGAGATCCTTCGCCTTTTAAAAGATGATGGCTCCTTCATTCTGGTGAGACCGGATGAAAGACACCTATATGAACTAAAGAATGCCATCTACGCATCGGCCTACCTCAACGAAGCTAAGGATGTCTTTGTCAAAGGAATGAAACGGGTCAGACAGATTCCCGTTTCCCAAAAAGCCACCGTTCCTCACGATGACCTTCTCGACTTATTTATGATGACTCCCTATGTCAACACGACATCGAAGGAAGACAAAGAAAAACTGGAACAGATCGAAACATTGGACGTTTCCTTCTGCTTTCTCATCGATGTATTCAAAAAGGCGATCTGATCAATCGCCTTTTCCTTTGACTGTTTTCTGCACCAGGCCCACGGCCCTGGCTGCCAGTTCCAGCGGCATAAAGCGGACCGCCGCAATCATCAATCTATTGAGTGTCCCATCAATCGCAAAGGCCTTGCCCGATTCAAATAAGGCATAACCGGTCTTGGCTGCATCGATCGGCGTGCGGGTGAAGGCCGAGGTGTTCATCGCCGTATCCTTACCATCCGCCACTGACCAGAAATCGGAATTGGTCGGACCCGGACACAGGACGGAGACCTTGATGGAATCCTTTTTCAATTCTTCCCTTAACGCCAAAGAGAAGGACATCACGAAAGCCTTCGAGGCATAATAGACAGCCATATAAGGGCCTGGCATAAAGGAAGCAACCGAACCGACATTAATGATGTGGCCATAGCCCATTTCCTTCATGTCCTTAACAAAATAGTGGGTCAGGGCGACAAGAGCCTTGTTGTTGAGATCGATCATGCCAAGTAGTTTATCCAGATCGGCATCAACAAACTTCTTGTAGTCGCCATAACCGGCATTGTTGACTAAAACGGAAACCTCAATGCCCTTTTCATGGCAATAGTCATAGACTGCCTTGGGATCCTTGGCCAGATCGCAAGCCAGAATCTCCACCCGGATCTTGTATTCCTCTTCAAATTCTTCCTTGATCTTTGCCAGTACTTCTTCTCTTCTGGCAACCAGTAATAAATTGTAGCCGCGGTAGGCAAACTGCCTGGCAAATTCCTTGCCGATACCGCCGGATGCACCGGTAACTAGTACTGCTCTCATGCTTCCTCCAAAGAATCCGCTATGGATTCGATTTTATTGAGACGATGCTTCATACCCGACTTGGATATGGCCTCTCCATAGTTTTTCTGATAATAGTCGCAAAGTTCCAGTAAAGATGATTCAGGATAACGGACCCGGATGTCTGCCACATTCATCAGCTTCTCGCCGATGTGGTCGAAGACATCTTTTTCGATCAGCTTCTGAATGGCCGCCAGCTGTTTCTGACCGGCCAGAATGCTTTTTTCGACATTGGCGATCTCACAGTTGTCAATGCGGCTGAGGGAATTCTTTAAATCCCGGGTGATCCTTTCATCTTCAAAACGCATCATCGCATCGTGGGCTCGGATGGCCGCCAGGAAATTGGAAACGTAGTCCGCTTTTTTCAGATAGACGATGTAGCGGCTTCTGCGCTTGACGATCTTGGCCTTCATGTCAAAACGCGAAATCATCTTGACGATGAAGTTGGCATATTCCAGTTCCTGCAAGGAAATCTCCAGATGGTAATTGGTGTTCTGCGGATCATTGCAGGAACCATAGGCCAAAAATGCGCCGGCTAAATACGAGGCTGCGCAGCAGTTGCGCATGACGATCTCGTGGTTTGGATGAGACTCCAGACCGCGTTGCGAATATAAGCCCAGATCCTCCAGAATGTCCTTGCCGCCGCTTTCAATCTCGATGGTATAGACATTGTTTTTCTTTAAATTGGTCTTCTTGGCGACCTGCAGAGTCGTATCGACATCATATAAGCTCTTTAATAAGGTCATGATGCGCTTGCAGGTAGTCGGCGATTCGCTGCGTATGAGAATGCCGAGATTGCCTTTGGAGATGGTGAGCGAAGAGGTCAACTGGATCAGGGCACTTAACTGCGCTCTTTGACAATGGGTCTCCAGCTTGCCGTTGGCGATCTCCTGTTTGATATCGGTAGTAAATGACATTAGAGAAGCTCCTTGATCGCCTCTTTGATCAGCTTCGGTTCATGGCGGACCAGACCGTTTTCAAACTTCAACATGTGCTTTTTGATGACCGGAATGCCGCAATTGCCTTTATCCACCACTTCGATCGAATTCTGGCGATGATAACGCTGACGGTTGAGTTCCGGTATCTCATCGGAATGCATCAGTACCATATCGACCGGTGTCTCGTGTTTTTTAAAGGCATCCAGATGATCCTTGAGATCATAGTTGTAGGTCTCGTTGGACTGGGTCATGCAGTTGGCGATGTAGACCCGCTTGGCCTTGGCTTCGTTCAAAGCCTTATTGATGCCCGGGATAATGGTGTTGGGCAAAATGGAAGTATACAAGGAACCGATGCCGTATAAGATCAGATCAGCCGCATGGATCGCTTCGATCGCTTCGACATTGGCCTCCACATTGCCCTGATAAAAGACCGTCTCGATGTTGTGAATGAGACTTGGAATATTGGCCTCACCCTTGACGATCGTATCATCATCCATGCGGGCAAACAGTGTGACGTTTTGTAAAGTCGAAGGAATGATGTGGCCCTTGACCTCCAGCATCGATGAGGTAATGCGGATCGCTTCATTAAAAGAACCGGTCATATTGGTCAAAGCCGTCAAAATCAGATTGCCCAATGAATGGCCGGCAATATCCATATTGTCTTCCCCTTCAAAGCGGTAATTCATCAGTTCATGCATCAAAGGTTCCGAATCGGACATCGCACAGATGACATTGCGTATATCGCCCATGGCCGGTATCGTATAGCGCTTGCGAAGCCTGCCGGTGGAACCGCCGTCATCCGCCACGGTGACAATGGCTGAAATGGAGGTGTCTTCCATATCGCGGATGCCGCTGAGTATGGCGGATAAGCCATGGCCGCCGCCGATTACTACGATATCTTTCATTTTTCCTGTTCCCTGTGTGCGATATAGCACAGATATTTCTCTTTATAGTGTTCGTACAGATAATTTGCGATGGTCACCGAACGGTGCTGTCCGCCCGTGCAGCCCACACAAATCGTCAGATGTCTTTTTTCTTCGTTGTCATAGGACTTGAACATCAGATCCAACAAGTCCACCGTCTTTTTTAAATAACGCTTGGTCAGTTTGGAATTCAAGACGAAATCACGGACCGGCGCATCGTTTCCTGTCAGATCCTTCAGTTCGGCGACATAGAACGGATTGTCCAGAACTCTGACATCCAGTACCATATCGGCATCATCCGGCACGCCGTTTTTAAAGCCGAAGGATTCAAAGGTGATGGCCAGATTTTCAAAATCATCGAAGTTCAGTCGCTTATCCAGTATCGCCTTGAGATTCTTGGTGGAAAGCGTCGTCGTATCGATGACGATCGCATCCTTCTTAAACTTCTTTAAGATACTCTTTTCAATCTCAAAAGCCTCATCCAGAGTAGATGCGGTATTGGAAAGCACCAGCGGATGAACCCGCCTGGTAAACTTGTAGCGATTGATGATGATGTCCTTGTTGGCATCCAAAAGGATCAGATCCGGTTTGTATTCCGAATTGGAAAGCAGATTATAGAACCGTTCAAGATCGGAGATGACGATGGTCAGTGCCACCTTGTCATAACGGAAAGACTCATCCGTCTTGATCAGTTCCAGAAGGTCCGGCAAAAGCTCTGCCGGATACTGGTCGATACAGGTAAATCCCATATCTTCCAACATATTGGAGGCCGTAGACTTGCCAGCCCCGGAAATACCACTTATCAATACCAGTCGTTTCATACCATCATTATATAACACATTCTATGGTGTATCATTCTTCCCGATCTTCCTCTCACAAAAAAATCGCCCTATATAAAGGCGATCTTTTCATATCCTTCCTATTTCTCGTCGCGCAGTTCGTAGAGGATGTCACGCAGTTCGGCTGCCCTTTCGAAGTTGAGCTGCTTGGCTGCCTGCCTCATTTCTGCTTCGATCGAAGCCATCATCTTTTCCTTTTCCTTCTTGGTATGGGTATGTTTCTGACGATACTTCATACTCATCTCTCTGGTCTCCTTGGAATGGATGACCTCGTTGAGTTCCTTGCGGATGGAACGCGGGATGATGTTGTTTTCCTTATTGTAAGCTTCCTGGATCTGTCTTCTTCTGGCTGTCTCGTTGATGGCCTGGCTCGAGACGATCCAGCCCACGCGCACGCCGGGGGAGAGGATCTTCGAGAAGGTGCCGAAGTAGATGATCAGCTCCTTGGGGTCCATGCTCTTGAGCGCGGGCAG
>ONXX01000045.1:0-8742 GCA_900321955.1 uncultured Bacillota bacterium
AGAATAAGAGAACTTAGGTAGAATGAAATACGATATGAAAACAAGAAAACTGCTCAACATCTTTATGGCGATTGCCGTCTTATATGCCTGGGGTTCCATGTTTCTGGGCCTGTCTCAGGAAGCTTTGGCAGCCAGAGGTCTTGCCTCCCTTCGCTACTTCACGATTCTTTCCAATCTCTTGGAAGCTTTTGCCTGCGTTGTATGGCTGATCAACGGCAACGAGAAGATCAAGTATATTGCCGCGGTTTCCGTGTCGGTGACTTTTATTGTGGTCATGGTGTTCCTGGGCCCTTTGTTTGGCTATGCGGCGATGTTTTATGGGGTGAGCTTCTGGCTTCATGGTGTCGTGCCGCTTTGTGCGATCTTTGAATTTCTTTTCTGCAACAGAACAAAGTTCAGTCAGAAAGACAGCCTTCTGGCTGCCCTTCCGATGATGATCTATGGCTTATTCTATGTCGGCAACATTCTGATCAACGGGGTTGGTGAATGGCCGCACTCCAATGACTGGTATGGCTTCATGTCCTGGGGTTATCCAATCGGCTTTGCCATCTACTTCTTTATCAGTTTTGCGACCTGGGCCTTTGCGTTGTTTCTGAAAAAGGCCAATGAAGCGATCACAAAAAGGATCTGAGTGACTCAGATCCCGATGTTGTTTACGACGTAGTCGGCGATGAATTCGGCGCCGTTGTCGATTCCGTGTCTGGTGATATTCTCCAGACATTTTTTTAATTTGTCGCTGTGGATGAAGTCGTTGAGTTCATCGTAGATCTGATTGGGATCTTCACAGACGATACCATAGCCGTTGGCGAGAACGTACTTGTGATTGTTGTCTTCCTGGCCGTGGATGTGGCCGGTGATGACGATGGCCGTGCCGGAACGGACGGCTTCCACAATGACGTTGGGGCCGGCTTTGGTTAAGATGACGTGGGCTTCGTTCATGAACTCATTCATGTTGGAGACAAAGCCGTGGATGCGGATGCGGTCATCAAGCTCACCGCGTTTTTTCATGGCGGAGAGGGTGTTGTAGAGTTTTTCATCCAGTCCGCAGATGAAGTCGATCGATACGTTCTGCAAGCGGGAGACTTCTTCGACGAAGCGGATGTTTTTATGCAGGCTGGTCGAGGAATTGACCATCAGGATGCGTACCTTGTCATCGATCGTTTTCGGCGTGTCTCTGACGATGATGTCATCGCGTACCGGAAAACCGGAGACCAAAACCTTCTTGGGATCAAAGCCTTTGGCGATCAGATCATCGGCGACGGCCTGGGTCGGCACAAAGCTCATGTCGGCGTTCTTGTCCTGCCACACAGCAGGCGGATCGACTAAATCGATGATGCCGATATAGAAAGGGATATTGAGCTTGTAGCGGCGGATGATGTGGGAGATCGCCTTGGTGAACATGCACTGAACGGAGATGATCAGATCCGGATCGTATTCCTTTATTTTCTTTAAAAGCTGTTTTCTTACCCGGTAGTACATCTGGGAGTGGACGACGAAAGGAAAATGTTCCGAACCTCTCTCCATCAGGTAGTAGGCATAAGGTGCCTTGGTGGTCAAAGGAATGTAGGAATTTTCCATGAACCTGCCCAGTCTGCCCATCAACGGGAAAACATCCAGCTGTCTGGTGTCATATCCGGCATCTTTCAGTTTTTTTTCGATCGCATTGGACGAAGAGCGGTGTCCCGATCCGGTTTTGATCGATGTGAGTATAAGCACTTTCTTCACGTTATTTATTATACATGATGAATTGTATGAATTTCTGAAGCCTTTCTTAAGATGTATTTAATTAGCTTTTAAAGCATCTTTTCCAATAAAGTGTTATCCTAGATTATGTGTGTTTTGAAAAACATTACAAAAAACATTTCGTCATTTTTCAATAAAGATGACAGAAAGAGGCATAAAGTGAGAAATCTGAAGAAAGAAGAAATAAATACATATCTCAAAAGGATGGCAGCCTTCCTGCTGGTCCTGTTGTATTATGAATTGCTGCTCTATTACCAGTTACATGGAACACTCAATACGATGTCGGTCTACAACATCCTCTTCCTGGTGCCGATCGCTGCCTTACTGGCGGCGTTGACGGGCTGGTTCAGGAAACGGGAGCGGATGAATGACCTGCTCAGCTTATTGATCCTGTTTACCCTGTCGCTGTTCTACCTGGTCGATCTGATCTACTACAAGACCTTCGGTTCTCTGCTGTCGGTATCAATGTTAGGCGGCGGGGAAGATGCGATCACCAACTTCGGCTGGTCATTAAAGGCGACTTTGAAGGAGAACATCAATACCATCCTCTTGTTTGAAGTGCCGGTTTTGATCAAGGCATTCCTGATGATGCGGGGAAAGAAAGAAGGGGCGTACAGACCGTCTTTACACATGACGGGTGCGCTTATGGCGGCAGCCTTATGGGCATTGATCGTCGTGTCTTTGCCTTTAAGCGGTATCGCCGATCACAGTGCCTATGGCGCTTACCACAGCCGCTTTGTCGATACCGATACGGCATCGGGCAAGCTGGGCGTTTTGCCAAACTTCCTGGTGGAACTTCGCTATGCGGTCCTTGGTGGCAACAAGAATTCCGAAGCCCTGCAGGAGACAGAAAACGTGGTGATCGAAGAAGAAAAGGAAGAAGTCAGCGAGAAGGTCTTACACTTCAACGGCTATGAGGACATGAATCTTTCTCTGATGGCCAAGGACAGTGAAGATCAGGAAGTCAGCGAACTTCTGGCGTATCTGGATAAGCAGCCGATGAGCGTGCGCAACGAATATACCGGCATCTTCAAAGATTACAATCTGATCTACATCTGTGCCGAATCCTTCTCGAATCTGGCCATCGATGAAAAGGTCACACCGACCTTGTACAAGCTTGCGAATAACGGCATTGTTTTAAAGAATTACTACAACTCTTTCCGCAACGTCACGACAAACGGCGAATACGCCATCCTGACCGGTCTTTGGCCGGATGTCGCCAGACAGAATACCAATATGGGCAACGTGACCGGCACGATGGGCCGTTCCATCCATAAGGATATGTCTGTTGCCTTAGGCAACATGTTTGAAATCTCGGAAGGTGTCAAGGCAAGGGCTTATCACAATTATCTGGGCTATTACTATGGCCGCAATCAGACATTGCCGAACATGGGCTTTGACTGCCAGTTTATGAATGACGGCATGAAGTTCACGACGGCCTGGCCTTCTTCCGATCTGGAGATGATGGAACAGTCGATCGATGACTACATCAATGACGAGCGTTTCTGCACCTATTACATGACTTTCTCGGGACATGGCAATTACACCACCGACAACGTCATGGTATCCCGCAATATCAAAACAGTGAAGGGCTTGCTGGAAGAACATCTGCCGACCAGTGCCGAGGGCTATCTTTCCGCCAACTATGAACTGGAAAAGGCAATGACTTATCTCTTGGAACGTCTGGAAGAGGCAGGCAAGCTCGACAATACGGTCATCGTCCTGGCGGGGGATCACTACCCGTACTATCTGACCGATGCCGGCTATGAAGCGTTAAAGGGCGAAAAGGGAGATGATTTTGAATCCTTCCATTCCACCTGCATCATCTACAATGCCGGCTTAAAGGAAAAGATCGAAGTCGATACGCCTTGCTGCAACGTGGACATCTTGCCGACGGTCTACAACCTCTTTGGCATCCGTTATGATTCCCGTCTTTATGCCGGAACGGATGTCTTTGGCAACGGTCTTCATATCGCCCAGCTTTACAACAAGAATTTCATCACCGAGAATGTGAAGTACAATTTCGGAAGCGGCGAAGTGACCTGGCTCATCGATACGTCAAAATACAGTGAAACGCTTTTGGACAATTATCTGTCCAATGCGATCAACACGGTCAAGAACCGCTACGCCTATTCGATCGGCGTGGAAGATACCGATCTGTTCGCCTGCATCTTTGAAAATTACGATGTGGAAGCGGCACTACGGGCGGAACGTGCCGATACGATGAAGGTAGAGGTCAGCAGCGAAGAGTAAAAGAAAAGAAGAGGACTTGTGTGTTCTCTTCTTTTGAAATATTGTCTTATTTGTGATCGATCTTGCCGCCGAGCTTTTCAAACAGGGCATCGATTTCCGCTTCGTTGAGGCCATAGCCGCAGTCACTGGCTTTGACCGTTTCTTCGATCTTGGAATAAGGAATGATCCTGAAGGCGGATTTCACATCACTGATATCACAGGAATCGTTGACGGCGATGGCACTGTCAACTTTTTTATTTTCGCTGACCTGGGCCAGATGTTTCAGGTACTCTTTCAGATAAGGACCCGGATTTTCGATCTTGTAGCGCTTCTCTTTGCCGTCTTCATTCCTGGAAACATACCAGCTTCCCTGATCGGAACCGCTGAGCTTGCCACTGGTGTTGATGTAGGCCAGAGACAGAAGCCCCTTGCCATGGATCAGTGTCACGATTTGCGCACACAGCTTTCCTTCCTTGTCGGTCAGGTTGGCGTAGACCAGGCGGTGGTAGCCGACCAGTTTTTTCATCAGACCGGATTTGGATGGATCCATGAAGACATTCATCTTGTAGAAGTAATCGACCAGATAGTTTTCATAGAGGTGGGGATAGATCGAACGTTTGTAGCGCGGATAGGCTAGGCCGGCGCGGAACAGAAAGATCAGAAACATGAAGGCAACGATTACTAAGAAGAAGGAATCGGTCCGATTGGTTTCAAGAGCCTGGGCAAGCAGATAGGTCATAGAGGCACTCCTTTGATTTACAGTCACTATTATAAGAAAAAAGGGACAAAGAGTCATTCTTTGTCACCTGTAGATCTTTCTGTAGAGTTCTTCGATGTCTTCCTTGCTTGGCTGGCGAAGGGTGTTGGACGGTGAACCGGAGGCCAAAGCATCACTTGCCATCTTTTCAATGTTGGCAAAGTAGACTTCCCTGTCGATGCCGTATTCCGACATCGAAGGAACGTTGAGTCTGGCCAGAAGGTCCTTGAGATGGTCTAAAAAGATCTTGCCGGCTTTGCGGTCGTCTGTTTCATCCGTCAGGGAAAGGTAGCGGGCGATTTTGGCAAAGCGGTCATAGGCACCTTCATAGGCAAAGTTCATGCATTCTTCCAGAAGCATCGCATTGGAAAGACCGTGCGGGACATGAAAGAGAGCACCCATAGGTCTGGACATGCCGTGAACGATGGTCACCGAAGAATTGTTGAAGGAGATGCCGGCTTCTAAAGCAGCCAGCGACATCTGCACACGGGCAGGGATATTGTTTCCGTCATTGTAGCAGGCTTCCAGGTTTTCAAAGATCCGTTTGATCGCCGATAAGGCAAAGGTGTCAGAGAGCGGCTGGGCTTTGCGGGAGGTGTAGGATTCCACCGCATGGCACAGGGCATCGATGCCGGTATGAGAGGTCACGGATTTCGGTGCACTCTTGGAGAAGATCGGATCGATGATTGCCAGATCCGGCAGAAGACATGGTCCGGTCAATAACATCTTGACCTTGGAAGCTGTATCGTTGATGATCGTGAATTTGGTAGCTTCCGATCCTGTGCCGGCCGTAGTAGGAATGGCGACAAGCGGCGGACGCTTGATGTCGATGATCTTTCCCATGTAGGAAGATAGTGGGACATCGTCGTTCAAGAGGATGGCGATCGCTTTGGCGGTATCGATCGGGGAACCGCCGCCTAAGGCGATCAGGTGGTCACAATGATTTTCTTGATACACAGCTGCGCCTTCTTTGACGATGAGGTCATCGGGTTCGTAGTTGACCTTCGGGAAAATGAAATAGGATGTGCCGTTTTTCTTGAGCACGTCTTCCAGGAATGCAACGTTGCCGAGTTTAACCATCGTTTCATCGGTGACGATGAAGGCTTTCTGGCCAAGCTTTTGAAGTTCGCTTGCGGCAGCGCTAAGCGAATCGCTTCCGGAGATGATCATCCTGGGAGTTAAGAAGGAATTTGCCATAATTTTTATGTCCTTTCGTTTGTTGTCTTATAAGACCATTTATAATGAACAGTTTTTGTATAAGTTTATAGAAAATCGGTACAGAATAAGTCAAAAATGACATACTTGATCTTTTTTTGACCAATTTCCCTGATCATGTTCTGATAGATTTACTATAATGAAATCAGGGAGAACCAGAATATGAAATACAATCGACAGAAAGAGATGCTGGCATATATCGAAGATAAACGGAGCGTACGGAACGAGGAACTGCTGGAGAAGTTCAATGTCTCCATCCAGACTCTGCGCCGTGATCTCAAGACCTTTGAAGATCAGGGCTTCATTGATAAGGTCTATGGCGGCGTCATCTACAACAATCACAAGGAGTCCGTCTCCAGTGTTTCGCCTTTTGAACAGCGCGATCAGTCCAATCAAGAGGAGAAGGAATACATCGGCAAGCTTGCCGCTGCCCTGGTGGAAGACAACGATGTCATCTTCATCGATTCGGGAACGACCGCTTACCGCATGCTTCACTACATGAAGGATGTGAAGAACGTCACCGTCATTTCCCATTGTCTGGATGTCATGATGGAGATTCGCAAGCTGCCGCATCTGACCGGCATCTGTGTCGGCGGGGTGATTCAGCACGATTCGGGAACCTTCGTCCTTGATTCTACTTTCTATCCATACAATTATAATAAGGCTTTTATTTCAACCGTCGGCATTTCGGCTGGCAAATCGCTGACCAACACCAACCTGTATGAGGGTGCGATGAAGCAGCACGTCATCAACCAGTCGGCGGCCAACTACATCGTTGCCGATCATACCAAGTTCGATGTGATTGCCTACAACCACTTTGCCGACTTCTCGCTGATCAAGGGCATCATCACCGATGAGCGTCCGAGCGAAAAGTTCGTCAATTTCTTTGAAAATCTACAGATCGAGTTGATTTATTAACCTTACAGTTCATGATAGGCGCAGATTCTGATGCTTGTCAATGATGAAGTAATGATAAATTTGATAATATCCTGATACTATTTTAAAAGTGCTTATAGAATAATGAATCCAAAAGGTTTATCATTCTGTATAGAAAGAAAAAGAGGAGAAAATCATGCCATTAAATGACATACTGAACACCGACATTATCGACCTGGAAGTTCAAGGAACGACCAAGGACGAAGTACTCCGTTACATGGCGAACGTCTTATTGAAAAACGGCTACATCAATGACGCAGACGTCTTTGTCAAAGACATCTACGAAAGAGAAGCGGAAGGCCCGACCGGCATGGGTTCGCACATTTCGATCCCGCACGGAAAGAGCTTCAGTGTGCTGAGAAACGGCATTATGATCGGTAAAACGGTCAATCCGATCCGTTGGGAGAGCTCCATGTCCGATTCCGGTTTCCAGGATACCCACCTGATCTTCCTGTTCTGTGTCTCTGCCGATGCCGAATTCGCCAGAAACCACATGATGTTACTGTCTGAACTGGCTGGCAAACTGGGCAATGACGTCCGAGTTGCCAAGCTGTCCAAGGCTAACAGCAAGGAAGAAATCCTCGATCTGATCCTGTGCGATGACGACAAGCTCGGTGAGGCGGAAGCATTGGAAGAAGAAGAGATCGTCGACCTCGATATCGATTTGTAAATTAATCAAAAAATTTTCAAAAATAATATAAAATTACTCAATTTAACAAAAAAGTACCCAGTATTTATTGAAAGCGCTTTTACAACGAGATAAAATTAGAATGCTAATTCAAGAAGAAGAAAGGAGTTCTATATGAATATTGTTGCAGTCACAGCTTGTACAGCGGGTATCGCTCACACTTACATTGTTGCCGAAAAACTTCAGAAAGCTGCTGAAGAATTAGGCCACAACATTAAGGTTGAGACCCAGGGTTCTGCCGGTATCGAAAATGAACTGACAGCGAAGGACATCGCTGATGCCGATGTTGTCATCTACACACACGATATCGCTATCCGTAACACTGACCGCTTTGCAGGCAAAAAGATCGTCGATGTTCCAATCTCAACGGCAATGAAGCAACCAAAGAGCTTGATTTCCACAATTGAGAAGAAATTGGCGAAGTAGCAGATTTTTTCAAAAAACGAAAAAAGAGAGGGAAAAATATTTATGAAATTTACTGATCTCAGAAAACACGTAATGACCGGTATCTCATTCCTGATCCCGATGGTCGTTATGGCTGGTATCACTGGTGCTATCCAGAAGGCTTATTCCTGGAGTGGTGTCCCACTTTCAGAACCACTGGTTAGCGGCTTAAACTATTCCGGTTATTCCATTGCTAAGATTTCCGACTACATCCACATGTTAGGCGAAATGAACGGCAACGGCTTCAACTGGGCTTACGCTTTCTTATGTGCAGGTATCGCATTCTCTATCGCTGACCGTCCGGGTATCGTTCCGGGTTTCGCGATTGGTTACTATGCCGGTGGCCCGACTAAGACTGGTTTCGTTGGCGCTATGCTGATGGGCTTCTTAGTAGGTTACTTCGTAAAATGGATGAAGACCTGGAAACTGCCTAAACCGTTACAGGGTCTGATGCCTGTCTTAATCATCCCGGTTCTCGCAACCTGCGTTGCAACATTTGTATTCTTCGGTATCTTAATGAGACCTTTATCTGCTCTGATGCTTGCGTTCCAGCACTGGATCGAAGGCCTGTCCGGTTCTTCACTCTTCGTCGCTGGTGCTGTCATCGGTGCTTGCATGGGCTTCGATATGGGTGGTCCGGTTAACAAGACTGCTTCTATGGCTGCCAACGCATTGTACGCTGACAACGAAGCAAACGGCGGTATCGGTGCTGCTGCAGAAACTGCCA
>ONXX01000045.1:8763-15748 GCA_900321955.1 uncultured Bacillota bacterium
AAGAAGTTCACTCGTCAGCAGAAGGACGCTGCTTACACCTGCATCCCGATGGGTCTGTGCTTCATTACCGAAGGTGTCTTACCTTTCGTTGCTGAAGATGCTGCAAGAGTTGTTCCTGCTTCCATGTTAGGTTCTGCTGTTGCAGGTGGTCTGGCTATGGCTTCCCGTGTTACAACTGAAGCTGCTCACGGTGGTGTCTTCGTAGCTCCGACTTCCAACAACATCGCTCTCTGGTTCTTATACCTGGTCATCGGTTCTGTCATCACTGGTGTCGTCTATGCAATCATCAAGAAGACTCCGAGTGAGGAAGATACTGTTGAAGAAGAAGTTGTCGACCTCGACATCGATATCTAATCTTTCATTAATAAGAAACAGCTTGAATTAGGAAAAACAGAATTCATATAGAAGGAATTATATTATGTACGCAAACATGAAATACATTCTTGATGCAGCCAACCGTGACAACTACGCTGTTATGGCAATCAACTGCATCAACATGGAAATGGCAAGAGCTGCTATTGAAGCTGCTGAAGAAGAACATTCTCCGATCATCGTTCAGTTCGGTGTCGGTCAGATGGCCAAGATGGCTCATCCGACGGAGATGGTTCCGATGATCAAGGCGATGGCAGAAAGAGTAACTGTTCCTGTATGCCTCAACCTCGACCACGGTCCTTCTTTTGAAGCCGAAACTGACGCGATCAGATGGGGATTCTCCAATGTCATGATCGATGCTTCTTCGCTTCCATACGAAGAGAACGTAAGAAGATCGAGAATGGTCGCTGATATGGCTCACGCAAACGGCATCAGTGTTGAAGCTGAGCTGGGTCACGTAGGTCAGGCAGCTGACGGCGATGGCAGAACTGCTGATATGTACACCAATGTCGAACAGGCTGTCGACTTCGTTAAGAGAACTGGTGTCGATGCCTTGGCAGTCGCAATCGGTACAGCACACGGAAAGTATCCGGAAGGATTCGTTCCGAAACTGGACTTCGAAAGACTGGCTGAACTCAAGGCTGCCTTAAAGATGCCTTTAGTCTTACACGGCGGTTCCGGTTCCGGTGAAGAAAACATCAGAAAAGCTGTCGCAGGTGGCATCAACAAGATCAATGTCTGCACAGATGCTTTCCACGCTGCTGAAAAAGCAATGAAGGCAAAATGGGAAGCTGAACCAAATACAGATTATCTCGGCATCTGCATGGTTGCTGAAAAAGCAGTCAAGGAATTTGTCAGAGATTATATCCGCTTGATCGGTTCAAACAATCGTTATACTTTCGAAGCTGCTGACAACGGCAGTAAAGAATAATAACAAGCACAAACAGGCGGAGGAAACTTCGCCTGTTTTCTTACTTTGAAAACAACTTAATGAGTTCATATAAATAGAATTACAAGGAGAACAAGAAACTATGAAGATCGCAATGATCAATGAATTTTCTCAGGCTGCCAAGAACGATCTGATCCTGTCAGTCTTAAAAGAAGTCGTCGAACCGATGGGACACACTGTCTATAACACCGGTATGTCTACTGCAGACGCTTCCTTACAGCTGGGCGAGCCGGGCTATCTGACTTACCTCAACATCGGCGTTCAGGCTTCCTTGCTGCTGAACTCCGGCGCTGCTGACTTCGTCGTCTGCGGCTGCGGTACCGGTCAGGGTGCTCTGATGGCCTGCAACATGATGCCGGGCGTCGTCTGCGGCTATTGCATCGAACCGAGTGATGCTTACCTCTTCTTGCAGATCAACAACGGCAACGCTCTCGCTCTTCCTTTCGCAAAAGGTTTTGGCTGGGGTGCTGACGTCAATCTGAGAAACATCTTCAATATCGCCTTCGGTTCTCCGAAAGGCATGGGTTACCCGAACGAGCCGGGCAGAAAAGAATCCCAGAACCGCAATGCGGCCAAACTCGACGAAGTCAAGAAAGACATCGCTAAGCCGATCGTTGAAGGTCTCAAGTCCATGGATCAGGACATCGTAAAGAAGTCCCTGACACCGCGTTTCCTGGAGTGCTTCAATGCCGGATGCAAAGATCCTGAGATCAAGGCGTTCGTCGATTCCTTATTATAAAAAGATGAGCGGTGCCGGAAATGCACCGCTTTTTTGAAAGGAGAATCATGATTCAGAATTATCTCCCGCGTTATACGATCGGCACAGATGCCTTTGAACAGATCAAAGACGTCGTTGCCGTCTATGGAAACAAAGTCGGACTTCTCTATGGCGAAAAGGCCTATGCCGCATCCAAAGAGAAACTCTTGCCTGCATTGAATGGTTTAAACATCGTCTTTGAGCGGGTCTATGGCAAGGAAGCTTCCTATACCCACATCGATTCGATTCTAACAGAACCGAAGATCAGGGATGTCGATTTTCTGATCGGTGTCGGCGGCGGCAAGGCCCTTGATGTGACCAAGGTCGTCGGCGACAAGCTGAACAAGCCGGTCTTCACCGTAGCCTCCATCGCTTCGACCTGCGCAGCGGTGACCAAGATTTCGATCCTTCACAACGATGATGGTTCCTTCAAGGAGATCTATCGTTTAAAGAGTGCACCGGTCCATTGTTTTATCGATCCGGAGATCATCGTCAATGCGCCAGCCAAATACTTCTGGGCCGGCATGGGCGATACGATGGCCAAGCACGTCGAGTCGGTCTTCTCTTCCAAGAATGATGAACTGGATTTTGAAAGTCTCTATGGCGTGACTGTTTCCGATCTGTGCTATGAACCGATCCTGAAGAAAGGGGTCAAGGCCTATGAAGATGTCAAGAACCATGTCGTATCCGATGAAGTCAGCGATGTCATCAAGTCGATCATCATTGCGACCGGCTCAGTCTCATTGAGCGTCAATCCGGATTATAATTCCGCCCTTGCCCATGCCTTGTATTACGGCCTCACGGTCAGAGAGTGGATGGAAAGAAAACACCTGCACGGCGAGATCGTCTCCTATGGCACTTTGGTGCAGCTTTTACTGGATGAACAATACGAAGAGTTAAGAAGAGTCTACGATTTCAATAAGAGCGTCGGCTTGCCGGTCTGCTTAAAGGATCTGGATTTGGAAAAAGACGATCCGCTTGACGATGTACTGGATGCGACGATCGTCAATCAGGAACTTGATCATATCCCATACCCGATCACGAAACAGATGGTGAAAGAAACCATACTGAAACTGGAAGACTACAAATAAAAAAAGAAGCTTTCGCTTCTAGAGGTTTCTTGTAGGGATCAAGGCAAGGGCGACGGTGATCACCAGAATGATGATTCCGGCTTTGCGAAGCTTGCGTTCCTTGTCGTTATAATCTAAGGCGACCTGCGGTGACTTCTTCTGACGTTCAGAAAAAGAGACCCGCACATAACCGATCAGAAACATCCCGATCAACATACCTGCATACATCAGGACATCCCTGATGAGGACCAGTGTTTTAATCATATCTATATTCTAATATAAACAAAAAGAAAGAGGTTAAAAAAATGAAAGTCGTTCTTATTCATACCAGCCCGGTCTCATTAAATGATCTGAAGGCTTTATTCAAGGAGATCATCCCGGATGTTGAGATGGTCAACATCATCGACGATTCCTTACTGGATGAAGTCAAGAAAAACGGAAAGATCAACGCCAACATCATCTCCCGTATGTGCGCCTATGTACAGGTTGCCAAGACGATGAAACCGGACCTGATCTTCAATCAGTGTTCTTCTGTCGGTGAGGCCTTTGATATCGCCCGCACCCAGGCTGACTGCAAGACCTTGAAGATCGATGAACCGATGGCTGAGAAGGCGATCTCCTTAGGTTCAAAGATCGGTGTCGTTGCCACGGTTGCCTCTACTGTCCAGCCTTCTTCCGATCTGATCCGCAACACTGCCAAGAAGTACGGCAAGGATGTCTGCGTCAATGAATACCTGGTTGACGGTGCCCTGGATATCTTAATGAGCGGCGATGTCGACAAGCACAATGAGCTGGTCATTGAAGCGATCAAGAAGGCCGAGAGTGAAAACGATGTCGTTGTCCTGGCACAGGGTTCGATGACGGCGATTCTGCCTTTACTGACCGATATCAAGAAACCGGTCTTAACTTCACCACGACTGGCTGTTGAAAGAGTCAAAGAGGAGCTGGGTTTATAAATGGCCGATCTTGCCCTGTTGAATGATGACAGAGACCATACGGAAATCCGGGAGGACCTTTTAAGATACGTCAAAAAGGACGATCATGTCTTCGTGGTTCTGGATGATGATCCCACCGGGACCCAGACCGTCCACGATGTCAGAGTCTATACCGACTGGTCCTATGCGTCGATGAAGGAAGCCTTTCAGAATGAAAAGCTCTTTTACCTTCTTACCAATTCCCGGGCAATGTCAGCGAAAGAAAGCCGCAGGATCCATGAAGAGATCTGTGCGGTGATTTCCAGAGTTTCCAAAGAGACCGGAAAGAAGTATTTCTACATTTCAAGAGGGGATTCGACCCTTCGCGGTCACTACCCGATGGAGACCGATATTCTGGCCGAAGGCTTAAGAAAAGATATCGGTCATATCGATGGGGACATCCTGATCCCGTACTTTAAGGAAGGCGGCCGCTTCACCATCAATGACATCCATTATGTCCGCTATGGCGACAGGCTTGTCCCGGCGGCGGAGACGGAGTTTGCCAAAGACAAGACCTTTGGCTACCATTCCTCCGACTTAAAGGAATACATCGAAGAAAAGAGCGAGGGGAAGATCAGAAAGGAAGACGTCATTTCCGTTTCCCTGGACGATATCCGAAAGCAGCTGGGTGTCAAGATCTTCGGCCTCTTATGTGAAGCGAAGGATCAAAAAAAGATCATCGTCAATGCCGCAACGGATGACGATGTCCGCTATTTCTGCCGTTGTCTTTACCAGGCAATCTCGACAGACAAGACCTTTGTCTTTCGTTCCGCTGCTTCCTTTGTCAAGTGCGTCGGCGGCATTTCCGACCAAGGACTTTTAAACAAGGAGGAGATGATTCAGGAGGCAAATCCCAACGGCGGCATCATCGTCGTGGGTTCCCACACCGAAAAGACCACAAGGCAGTTAAACGAACTTTTGAAGCTTGATGGCCTGGTGCCTTTAGAGTTTCGCTGTTCAACGATCCTGGAAAGCAGGGAAGCCTTTGAAAAGGAGATCAGCCGTTTATTATTGAAGGAAGAGGAGATCCTTTCCTCAGGCAGGACGGCGGTCATCTATACCGAGCGTTTACTGATCAGTCTGGAAGATGACGACAAGGAAAAAGCGCTGGCCAGAAGCGTCGCCATATCTGATGGCGTCTGCCGCTTCATCAGCGAATTAAAGATCAAGCCTTCCTTTGTCTTAGCCAAAGGGGGCATCACCTCCGCCGATGTGGCCGTCAAGGGCTTAAACATCCGCAAGGCAAAGGTCCTGGGTCAGATCCAGCCGGGCGTACCGGTCTGGCAGGCGGAAAGCGATTCCCGTTTCCCGCATATCCCGTATGTCATATTCCCGGGAAATGTCGGAGACGACGAGACGCTGAAAAACGCCGCTTTAAGGCTTTTATAGAAACAAAAGATCTTCAGCTGAAGATCTTTTTTAATGGCTGATCGGTTTTTTGGCGGCCATGTTGTTGTAGTAGCCTTTGCGGTAGGCAGATGGCGTCGTGCCGGTGATCTTGCGGAAGCATTTGACGAAATAGTTGGCGTCGAAGATGCCGACGTCTTCGGCGATCTGCTGTATGGTGAAGTGTGAGGTTCGAAGCATCCGCTTGGCTTTCTGGATGCGCAGATCACAGAGATAGGCATTTGGTGTCCTGCCGGTCTCTTTTTTGAATTTATTGATCAGACAGGAGATTGAAACACCCAGGTGATCGGCGACCTCCTGTATGGACGCTTCCTTGGCATAGTTGTGCTCAAAATAATCGATGGCCGAATAGACCAAAGACGAATAATGATTCTTGCGGTATTGGGCAATTGCCTTGGCAAAGGCACGGATCATGCGCTCGTTCTCCCGATACATCTCTTCTCTGGTGTTGAGCCTTGAGATGGTCCTTGAACTTTCGCCGGAGATATTGTCGATGATCATCGGCGGCAGTCCTGCTTCCACGGCGGCCATACGCACGGTCGCCCTGGTGATGCCGGAAGAGATGCGGGAGAGGTCCGGGGTCGAGCCGAAGTCGCCCATGTGTTTGACATTGTTGTGGATCTTGCGGTAGCTTTGGATGGCCGCCACATCATCTCCCTCCGCGATCTGTTCCATCATCTCCTGTTCGACGCGGTAGCGCTCGTTGATCAGATTTTCAAAATTCTTACGCTGGTATTCCCAGCTCTTTGATAAGGAAGCCCGTTCGTCGTAATTGTGTTCCTGACTGAAGGAATAGGGATCATGTCCCGTATGAGCCAGAAGGGAGAGGCAGTCATGCAGAATGACGGAATCCTCCTTTAATAGATAATTGTCCCGATAGGCCCGGTAATCTTCAATGACCAGATCATCGAGGTCATTGTTTTTCTTTAAGAAGCTGACGTTGGCCTGGGTCATGTCACGGCTGACATAAGGTCCAAGAAAGATCAGGTTATTTTCTGTTTTGATGATGACGAATTTGATCAAAAGCCGATCTTCCATGAATAAGATCGTGTTTTCCTTTAGTTCCTTACATAAAGGGGAAAGATAGGAGCGTTTGAACTGGTCCTGGGCATGATGAAAGTAGTGCTTCTTGCAGAAGGAGTTGAGTTCCGATTCGCTTTCAATCACGCTGATCCCGATGCCGGAGATGTCCGACAGGAAACGACAGGCTTCCAAGAGTTCCATATTTATAATAATTTTCTATAATAGCTAATATAATTCTATCATAAAGCGTTTTCATGATGCTATCCTAAACATGCGTTAAAAGAAACGCAGAAATAAGGAGATAAAATATGGCAAAAGATTACAAAGCATTAGCTGATGGTGTTATCGCCAATGTCGGCGGCGCAGAAAATGTCGCTTCCATTTCTCACTGTGTGACCCGTTTGCGTTTTAAACTCAAAGACGGTTCCAAGGC
>ONXX01000056.1 GCA_900321955.1 uncultured Bacillota bacterium
CTTTTTGTTGATGCGTCTGGCAATCGCATTGCACGAAGTACCAAGTTCGAAAGTCAGACCGTTTCTGGTTTCCACGACCTTGCGGATACCGATATCCTGTATCTTCTCGTAATTGATCTTCTCCGGATCGCGGATATAGACATTGAGTTTGAACAGGCCCGAACCGGCATTGATGATGTTTTCCGGACCGCCGGCGACACGGATGATGTCATCCACCAGGATCTCACCCTTGCCGGTCTTGACGAAGTCGAAAGCCAGGAAGCGGTAATAGAACATGGTGAGCACAAGCATGACGACAAAAGCGCACAGGCCGACGATCAGAATGGTGCGGATCGACGGGATCAGGGAAGAGTTGCGGATGTTGATGATGAAATCCGCAAAGCTGCCCGGCATGGCGATGACCGTATTGCTGATGCGGCTGGAGAAGCCAAGGAAGGCTTCAAAGTTTACCAGAACACCGGAACAGATGGCAACGATGACAAGATAGAAGCACAATAAAGCCGGTGAGGTCATCAGCATCAATAATTCTGTCGGCAAAGGATTGCCGGCAATCACCGACAGCAGGATCACAAACAGGAACTCGACGATCAGTACGTTGCGGTCTGCCCGATCGCTCATTGAGAACAGAGTTCCCAGATAGTAAGCCGGGATGATAAACATGTTGATGATGTAGAACGGCGTGATGAAACGGCCGGCACCGACATAGGATGCGTTGGAGTCCTTGATGTAGGTCCAGATATTCACATCGCCCAAAACGCTCTGACCGGTCACCGTATTGGAGAAGGAACCGCCAACCGATGTATACCAGAACGGATAACGGATGGTGTTGCCTAAACCGAGGATCGATAAGACCCTGTCCAAAGCGGAATACAAGCCGATCCGCATCGGGTCAAGCAGGTCGGAGGCGATAAAAGTGATCCCTCTTTGCAAATACATATAAAAATAAGGAAACGTATAGGATACGACGATTCCCAAACCAAAGCAGAACAGGAAATTATAGATCAGTCCGGACGTATCACGGGCAAAGATATTGGAAAGAGAATAGCTGCCTCTGTGACGCGAGAAGATGAAGGCCGCTCTGGTCGCAAAAGCCACCAGGAAAGAGCCGATCATGCCGGTCTCCAGAGGAAGACGGGTGCCGGAAGGCATGTTGAAGACGGAATTGATGCCAAAACCGGTAGAATATGCTGTCGCATTGAGCGTCTGCGGCGAAAACAGCATCGTTGTCACCACAAAGGTAAAATAACCGACCAGAGCCATGACGACCGGCGCTGCATTATTCGCCTTCTTGCAGACGATATTCAGCATGAAGATCAGCGGAAGATTCATGATGGTGAATTCACCGATCTTCAAAAACAGTTCAGCAATAAACAGAATTATATTGGAACGGAAGGTATAGAAGACGTTGACACTTTCGTTCTGAATAAGAAAGCCGATCGCCACCAGAATGAAACCGAAATAAGCGACCCGGATCGGTGTCTTGCAGCTTTCATAGAGATTCATCATTTTTTTCATATACTCATTCTACTACAAAAAAGACATATAATTGAATCAGAGGTGGAATTATGAAAGCAATGATCATCGTCAGCAACGGCTTGGAAGAATGCGAAGCACTCGTCACTTACGACCTGCTCTATCGGGCCGGCATCGATGTAAAACTGGTCGGTTTAAACAAAACCGTCGTCTCTTCTCACAATGTCAGCTTTGAAGCACACGAAACGATCGATGACATCGATCCTTCGGCCTATGACTGTCTCATCCTGCCGGGTGGTATGCCGGGGACAAAGAACCTGGAAAACGACCAACGGGTCCAGGATCTGATCGACTATTTCGTCAAGGAAGACCGCTATATCGCAGCGATTTGTGCTGCCCCTTCTCTGCTGATCCACAAGGGCCTTCTGGACAACCGGAAATTTGTCTGCTTCCCCGGTTTTGAATCCGGACTGACGCCGGAAAAAGAAAAAGCCGTCGTCGATGGAAAATTCATTACCGGCAAGGGTCTTGGTGCTGCCTTCGAGTTTTCCTATCGGATCATCGAAGCTCTTCTTTCAAAAGAAAAGGCAAAAGAAGTCCTGGACAAGATCCAGTATTGAATAAGACGGAAACAAATTCTGCAAAGCATCGCTTCAAGCGGTGCTTTTTCTTTCATATCAATGCTGTTCTTGTGTTTTATAATGTAGGAAAAGGTGAAGACATATGAATAATAAAGAGTTTACAGAAAAGTATTATATTGACCGAACGAAAAATCTTTCCGTCAAATGGCAGCGGGGCAAGAAGATGAACTGTCTGCCGATGTGGATCGCCGACATGGATTTCAAGATGGACCAGCGTCTCATCGATGCCCTGAATGACTTTATCGCCAAGGGCGATTTCGGCTACATGAATCTGCCGCAGGATTACTATGACGTCTTTACAGGCTGGCATCAGAAAAGACACAATGTCCAATACAAACAGGAATGGATCCGCTTCTCAAGAGGAGCGATCGACGCCATCCATCAGGTGGTCAATGCCCTGAGCGATGAAAAAGACGGCATCTTAATCACCACGCCGCTCTACCCGCCGTTTGCCTCCACCATCAAAAACAGCGGCCGCAGACTCTATGAATCCAAGATGATCGACAATGACGGCTTCTTCACATTCGACTATAAGGACATTGAAAAGAAATTCAAAACCGGCAGGATCAAAATGTTCATGCTGTGCTCTCCGCACAATCCTCTCGGCCGGGTCTTCAAGAAAGGCGAACTGGAAGAGCTGTTTGAATTGTGCAGAAAGTACAATGTGCTGATCTGCGCCGATGAAGTTCATTGCGACCTCATCATGCCGGATCAGGAATTCCTCCCAGCCTATTCTTTCAGCAAGTACCGCAACCGCATGGTCACCATTACGGCAGCAGCCAAGACCTTCTCGCTGGCTCTGTTCTCGCATTGCCACATCATCATAGCTGATCCGAAACTGCGTAAGAGATTTATCGCTTACCAGCAGAAGACCCACAAGGGATCAGTCAACGTCTTCAATGCCCTTCCTACCTACTACAGCTATCAGTTTGGCGAAGAATGGCTTGATGCCTTCAATAACGTCGTCTTTGAAAACTACAGCTACATCCGCAAGGAACTGGGAAAGGATCTTGAGATCTGTACATTGGAAGGATCCTACCTGCTCTTCATCAATCTGGAAGGCTATTGCCAAGGCAAGACTGCTTTCGATACGCTGGTCAAAGACTGTTCCATTGTAGCCAATGCCGGCGAGACCTTTGCCAAGGGCTATGAAAGCTGGGCAAGACTCAATCTGGCAACCTCACTCAAAAACATCCGCAAAGCGGTGCGAAACATCAAGAAACTGATCAAAGAAAAACAGCAGTGATTCACATCTTCAGAAACACCGCTGCATTTTCCGCCAATACCGATACATTATAATAGAAGGCCGTATGATCGATCAGCCGAAACAAGGCGCAAACCGCATCGATCAGGTCTTCTTTTTTTCTGTGCTCCAGGCAATATACGATACATACCAGACGCAGCAGGCCGTAACAGATGCACAGCCCTCTGTAGGCGGCTGTCTTATCCGTCCGCTTGTCCACAAAGGGGAAACACTCATACATCATCGAATTGTTGATCATTCTGCCGAAAAAACCCCGATGATCCGAAAAGCGTTCTTCAAACTCCTTCGCATCCTTATAATAAAGATCCGGATTTTGGCCATAGCGCTTCTCACTTTCCTCACAGACCTCATTTAAAATGACGTTGTCACCGGAAAGCCGCTTCAATAAAGCGATCGCATCGGATAACACTTCCCTGTTGCAATCATAGTCTTTGACAAATTCTTCTGCGTTGATCATCTGACATACCTTGGCGATTTTAGCAGGCAGATCCATGTTTTCTTCCTTCATCACATCCTGTATGGCAAGGATCTGAGTGATGTCGTCATCCTCAACCGTATAGAACAGTTCCGGTTTCGCATCCAATTCCCCTTCAAGAATATTCAATGACTTGTTTTCATAAAGGATCTCTGCCACTTTCTCGCAGGAACCCGAACAGGAGGCAAACAGTGTATCGTTGATCTGTTTCAAACTGCGGGGATAAAGGCGGCAGATCTTGGGCAGATATCCTTCCCCTTTTTCCCTGTGCAGGGCGCAAAGCCCCTTATCCTGTATCGGGCAATTGCCCAGCCAGTTAAAGGAGACATAGCGATAAATGTCATCGCTGACAAAGTCCGGCATGACAAAGGCACCCTGCACTCTGCGGTTGAGTTCTTCAGAACATTCCATGGTGATCAAGGCGTTGTATTCTTTCTTGCTTACCGGGATGCGCCAGCTGCTGCAGCAGGTATTGCGGCATTGATCTGCCTTGCAAGAAAAGGCTGAATAATACTCTGGAAAAAGCCACTGTTTTTTCATTTTAAGAAAATTATATTCACAAGGCCATTGCGTTTCAAGAAAAAAGGACTGACACAAAGCAGTCCTTAATATTTTGTTAGCTTAGTATGTTTTAAGAGAAGGATCCTATTCGTCTTCTCTTAAGATTCTTCTTAAGAAACGTCTGGTCGCTTCCTCTTTCGGATTGGTCAGGATCTCGGACGCCTTGCCTTCTTCGACAACGACGCCGTTTTCCATGAAGATGACCCGATTGGCGACATTCTTGGCAAATTCCATTTCGTGGGTGACGATGACCATCGTCGTACCTTCTTTTGCCAGCTTCACCATGACATCGAGGACTTCGCCGGTCAGTTCCGGGTCAAGGGCCGATGTCGGTTCGTCAAAGAGGATGACCTCCGGATTGGCTGCCAGTGCTCTGGCGATGGCCACACGCTGCTGCTGACCGCCGGAGAGCTGATCAGGATAGTAGTTGGCCCGATCGGACATGCCGACTTTTTCCAGCATTTCTCTTGAGATCTGTTCCGCTTTATCCGCCGGGATCTTTCTGGCGATTGTCAGACCTTCCATGACATTCTGCAGGGCCGTCATGTTCCGGAAGAGATTGAAGCTCTGGAAGACAAAGCCCATCTTCATGCGGATCTCTTTGATCTCCTTCTTGCTGATCTTGCGGATATCCTTGGAAAGATCATCAAAGGTAAAGATGCCGTCGTCCGCCTGCTCTAAGAAAGCCATGCAGCGAAGCAGCGTCGTCTTGCCGGAACCGGAAGAGCCGATGATGGCGATGACTTCACCTTCGTTTACTTCAAAGTCGATACCTTTCAATACCTGGTTGGAACCGAATGATTTATGCAGATTCTTTACACCTAACATTTATTTCTTCCCCCAATTCCACCATCTCTTATTTGCCGCGCTGACCGCCTCATTCATCTGTGAAGAAGCCTTCTCATCGACCGGCTGTTTCCATTCCATGCTCTTTTCGAAGCTGGACTGGACTTTCGTCAGGATCGTACAGATCATCAGATAGATAAAGCCGGCTTCCATATACATCCAGAACGGTTCATAGTAGACCGCGGCAATACGCTTGGCAACCGACATCATCTCAATGACGGTGATCGAAGAAGCCAGTGAAGTATCCTTGGTCAGACCGATCAAAGATGAAAACAAAGGCGGGAAAGCGATCCTGGCTGCCTGCGGCAGAACGATCCTGGCCATGATCTGGAAGTAGTTGAGACCGATCATGTAGCCTGCTTCGGTCTGTCCGACCGGAACGGCCTGAATAGCCGAACGGATGATCTCTGAATTATAGGCTGCCAGATTCAGGGAAAAGGCAATGATCGCAGCCACATAACCGTTGAAGTAAATACCGAAGGACGGCAAACCATAGAAAATGATGAACAGCTGCAGCATCAGCGGCGTTCCTCTGAAAATCCAGACATAGAAGCGGGCCAGCTGTTTCAGTCCTTTTATATTGGCAACCTGAACCAAGGCAATGATCAATGCCAGGATCAGACCGAAGAGGAATGAAAACAGGGTCAGCGTGATCGTGATTTTCAGACACGGCACCAGAAGGCGCGGGAAAGATTCAATCAGGATCCTGACGATCCGCATGAAACGATCCCCAAACACAAAGATATGATTGTCCATATTGACTCCTTAAAGAAAATCAGCGATAAATGACTCTATCGCTGATATTATAACAGTTTTGTCAGACCGACTAATTTCCTAACGGATTGTTGGTCAGATCATCGTAGAACCACTTCTCTGATAATTCTTTCAGTTTGCCGCTTTCTCTGAGCTGAGCCAAAGCAGCGTTGTACTGTTCGAGCAGTCTTGTTTCACCCTTGCGGACAGGAATGGAGACTTCGTTGACATCTGTCTCAATGACGAAGGCAACTTCCAGTTCTGCTTCCGGATGGTTCTTCAGGTATTCGCTCATGACGATGTTGTTGAACATACAGAAATCAGCGGATCCGTTGATGACGGCCGATGCACACTGGTCGGTGTTGTCAATCGGAACGATGGTAGCGCCCAGGTCTTCCAGTTTGCTTGCCCAGCTGTTGGTCGTGTTGGTCGCAACCTTCTTGCCCTTGATATCATCCAATGTATGCATATTGACTTCGTTGCCCTTCTTTACGACGACCTGTCTGCCGGTATAAAGATACGGATCGGAGAAGTCATATTTTTCTCTTCTTTCATCTGTTGCAGTGACATCGGCGATAACGGTATCCCATCTGCCGGCATCAATACCGACTAAGAGGGCATCCCATTCAGCCATAACAAATTCAGCTTCAACACCGAGGTATTCGGCAACTGCCTTGGCAACATCGACATCATAGCCCATATATTCGCCGCTTGCTTCATCGACATAGTTGAACGGAGGATACGTTCCTTCGATACCGACGACGAGTTTGCCGGCTTTCTGGATCGCTGCAAGCTGATCATCGATCTCGGCTTCGCCGCTTTCCGGTGCCGGAGCAGGTTCTTCCTTCTTGGCACATCCTGTAAACAGGCCGGCAATAAGGATCAGAACGAGAAACAGTGTAATCTTCTTTTTCATTTTTAACCTTCCTTTCAAAACAGGTTTATATAGTATTGACATACGAACTATACACCTATATTTTATAATTTTCTGCCTTCATTGAACAATGAAAGCTTACTTTCACCTCTTTAATCATATAGAATCATGTCCTTCATGCAAAGCAGAATGCACTGATATAGCCGTTCTTGTCAAATTGCCGATTTTTCCCTACAATTTTTCTTATGAAAAAGATCCGCTTATGTGTGTTTGATATGGACGGTCTTCTGATCGATTCCGAAAAAATCTACCTGCTTGCCGCGATGAAGTGTTCTGAACTTTACGGTTATGGCATCAACGAAGAACTGGTCAAATCAACCATGGGCAACAACCTGCCGGAAACCAAGAGGAAATATCTGGCAGCCATGGGACAGGACTTCCCGTTTGAGGAGTTCCTGGAACGGATGGAGATCATCCACAAAGACTATCTGGACAATAACCCCCTGGAAAAGAAGAAAGGCGTTGATGAGATACTTGACTATCTTGACACGAAAGGCATACAGAAGGTCATCGCCACTTCCACATTCAGGGAAACGGCTGACCGTTTCTTCACATCGTCTATGGCGATGATCTGAGTGAATCCAAGCCAAAACCGCAGATCTATCTCAAAGCCATCGAGCCCTTCCCTTATGATAAGGAAGAGATCCTGGCTTTTGAAGATTCCGCCAACGGCATTCTTTCCGCCCATGCGGCCGGCCTCAAGGTCGTTCATATTCCGGATATCGCCTATATACCCGAAGAGATCAAAGAAAAAAGCTTCATCGTCCTGAAGGATCTTCTGGAAGCGATAAAGCTCATTGATTCCATCAACGAATAGACCGCAGGGTCTATTTTTTCTTTTTGTCGTTCTTCTTTTTCTTCGGCTTTCCTTCTCTCGGCCTCAACAGAAGCGCTCTCTCCTTGTCTCTGGTCAAAAGGAAAGACAAGGTCAGAGGAAGACCGAACATTCCAAGGAAGCCAAACAGCCTCAAGCCCGAGATCATTGCGATCAAAGTGACAAGCGGATGCAAGCCCAGATTGGTGCCGACGAGTTTTGGTTCCACGATGTTGCGGATGACCGTGATGATCAGATAGATCGCCAGGATCTCGATGCCCAGAAGCGGCTTGCCGGTAATCAATGCGCTGAGACCCCACGGTATTAAAACCGTACCGACGCCCAGGATCGGCAGGATGTCCAGTAAAGAGATGATGAAGGCCCACATGCCGGAATTGGATATGCCGATGACTGTCAGACCGATAAACAGTTCGATAAAAGTCAGACCCATGATCATCACATAGGAACCGATGATCTTGAATAAGGTATTCTCAAAAAAGTCCTTGATCTCAAAGAAGACACTGAGTGCCTTGTCCGGCATGACACTGGTGAACCATCTGGCAATATTTTCGTAATCGGCAACGATGTAGAAAGATGAAACGATCATGACGATGATCGAGATCAGCGTTTCCGGAGCGGACGTGATGATCGAAGTCGTGAAGTTCACCAGACCCGTCGTCAGCCTTGAAAGCATCGTCTTCAAGCCTTCAAAGACACCGTCAGTGAGATTGCTGAAGGCCATGCTGACGCTTTCCGGCAGAGATTCCCCCAGTTCCAGGAAGGAGTTCTCCAGTTGCGAGATGTAAGGTTCCAGGGTGTTCTTGTAGAAAGTCGGCAATGTCTTGATGAAGTCCGAAAGTTTTGTTACACCGGTCGATACCAGCAGAACCAATACCAGTACGACGATGATGTAAAGAGCGGCCAGGGTGATGCTTCGATAGAGCTTGTCACTCTTGGAGAAAAGGCGGTTACAGATGCGGATCGAAAAATAGGCAAACAGAAAGCCCAGCACAAAAGGCAGCAGGACCGCCAGCAGATAATTGAAACATATATAGATGATCGCGCAGATGATGGCGATGTATATTGCATTGATAATAAATTCTTTACGTTTTTCCATATTTTTATAATAACAGATTCGTCACTCTATAGGACTGTTTATGAATGAAAGGCTGATTAAGAAAATCTTATTTTTTCAAAAGAAAAGCAGCTTTCGCTACTCTGTCTCGCTCCACGAAGGAATCTCCTTGCCTCTTTTCAGAAGGACCGATTTCTGATAATCGGTACAGTTAAGAAAATGCAGGACCTCCAGGCACTCTTCTTCACTTAAGCCAACCAGTGCCTTGACTTCAAAGCGCTTGTTGATGATATCGGCACAGTTTGGCAGAACGGAACACTTCCATTGGCGAATCGGTATCATTGGCAAGTGTTTCAACATAACCGAAATCACATGGATAAGTCAGGGAAGGATACGCCTTATGCGCACTGCCTTTTTTAAAGGTGACCTTGAAATCACCGGATGAATACAAAGTATCGACTTTCTGCCAGAAGTAAGCGTTATTTTCAAATTCTTTCATTCTGTAATGCTCCAAACAATAAACTAAATAAATTATAGAATAATCAGAATCAATTGTAAACTTTTTCTAATAAATGAAAAAATTTACATATTGTGCTTCAGCGGCAGACGGATCCGCTTGATGAATTCTTCCGGTTCATAGATATCGTAGGCGGACATCGCTTTCAAAAGGATCATCAGACAGCCCATGGCATCAGACTTGCCGTTATGATGACTCAGATCGATCGACAGATATTCGCAAACGGTATTGAGTTTGTGATTATAGAGCTCAGGATAGACTTTTCTGGAAACTGTCACGGTATCGATATACGGATTCAGAAAATGATCCAGACCATAGATGTCACATTCGGCATTGAGAACACCGATATCAAACATCGCGTTGTGGGCGACGATCAAGGCATCCTTCAGGATCTGGCTGAGTTCATCATAGTAGTAGACAAATTCGTACTCATCTTCGACATCCCGCTTGGTAATGCCGTGAATATGGGTATTGGTGAAAAAGTTGTAACGGAAATGGGGCTTGAAGTACCATTCAAAGTTGTCAACGATCTCCCCTTCTTCATAGATCGCAATGCCCAGAGAACAGGCGGATGCAGGACTGGCATTGGCCGTTTCAAAATCGAGAGCGACGACTTTCATTGCAGGTTCTTTCTGTTTTTATCTTTCAGGAAGCGGTTCATATTGGACTCGAAGATCGTTTTGGAAAAACCTTCGATCCTCTCGCTTCTTCCGTCTTCCAGTTCAATGTAGAGATAATCATGCTGGGTACCCCGATGGTAGTGCCAGGAAAGGACATCCTCGTAATAGATGAGGACGCAGTTGCTCTTATCGGCACGGTTGTAGGCAACCATATAATCCTGATAAAACTCCATCAGAACGACTCTAGGCATATACGTCAGTCCGCAGAAAGAAAAAAGGATCAGGATGATGCCGTATGCCGAAGGAATCTTCAGCAGAAAGGAGAAGAGACCGACCATGATCAGGATGAAAAAAAGCACGTTCGGCTTGGCGTCGATCGATGCTATCACCTGATTATCTTCGGGCAGATTATAGGTCTTCAGCTCCTTGGATTTCATAACTTCAGTATAACATGTATATGTTATGATATTTATGTTATGAGAAAAGAAGAATTCAAATATGAACTGATACATAAAGACGCCAAAAGTAAGGCCCGTTTAGGCAAACTGAACGTCTTTGGAAAAGTCGTCGATACTCCGGTTTTCATGCCGGTCGGGACCCAGGCAACGGTCAAGTTTCTGTCCTCGGACGACATCAAAAATCTTCATGCTTCGATCATTCTAGGCAATACCTATCACCTCTGGCTCAGACCGGGTCCTGAAACCCTGGAAAAGGCCGGCGGCATTCATTCCTTCATGAATTATGACGGACCGATCCTGACCGATTCGGGCGGTTTCCAGGTCTTTTCTTTAGCCGACTCGCGCAAGATCAAGGAAGAAGGCGTTTCCTTCAAATCGCATCTTGACGGCAGCAAGCTGTTCATGTCACCGGAAGATTCCATCCACATTCAGGAATCCATCGGATCGGATATCGCGATCTCCTTTGATGAATGCATCCCGTATCCTAGCAGCTACGAATACACCAAGGATTCGGTCGACCGCACCCTTCGCTGGGCAAAACGTGGCAAGGATGCCCACACCAGAAAAAACCAGGCCCTCTTTGGCGTCGTCCAGGGATCGGAATACCCTGATTTGCGCAAGTACTGCGCCGAAAAACTGGTGGAAATGGATTTTGACGGCTATTCGATCGGCGGCACGTCGGTCGGTGAAGACAAGGCGACCCACTACAAGATGCTGGACTACACATTGCCTTACCTGCCGGAAGACAAACCGCGCTACGAGATGGGCATCGGTGCGATCAACGATATTCTGGAAGGCGTCGAACGCGGCGTCGATATGTTCGACTGCGTACTCCAGACCAGAATCGCCAGACACGGCACCCTGATGACATCGCAGGGGCGCATCAACATCAAGAAAGGCATCTACAAGGAAGACTTCACGCCGCTTGATCCGGAATGCGACTGCGAATGCTGCACGAAGTATACCAAAGCTTATCTCAACCACCTTTTCAGAAACAATGAAGGTCTGGGAAATCGTCTGATGTCCATACACAACCTTCGTTTCCTGATCCGTTTGATGGAAGGTATCCGCCAGGCGATCGCTGAAGACCGCTTCGTCGAATACAAAGAATATGTATTGAATAAATACGGTTTTGATGAAAGAGGATTCTGATGAAACTGACTGATTTTGATTTTGAACTGCCTCAGGAACTCATCGCCCAGCATCCGCTCGATAAAAGAGACGAGTCCCGTCTGATGGTCTTGCACAAAAACAGCGGCGAGATTGAACATAAACATTTCTATGACATCATCGACTATCTCAAGCCCGGTGATGTTTTGGTCAGAAACAATTCCAAGGTCATCCCTGCCAGACTCTACGGCACCA
>ONXX01000140.1 GCA_900321955.1 uncultured Bacillota bacterium
TCCAATGATGCCGGTACGAAGCAGAAAGGTGACAGCATCAACTACATCGTCTCTTCCGGACCGTACATCCCGACGGTCAATATGGAAAAATTCGAGTACCTGCATGACATGATCTCCTCGGAAGACTCCTATGAGGAAGCGGCACAGAAAGCCGACCTCTATCTGAGTGAAAAGGGATTCACCAACTATGAGATCAAGTCGGTCTTCCTGCCGTCTGTTAAACCGGGCCAGCTCTTACAGGTCATTGTGGATGGTGAAATCCACAGTTCGGCAAAAGAATATCCGACTTATGCGCAGATCGAGGTGCAGATCTCCAATTGGCTGATGTCGGCTCCGCATGAATAGATTCACAATGTCAGGAGAAACACATAACTGAAAAAGTAAAAAAGAAGGAACCGCTTCATGTCCAAAATTGTCTGGTGGGTCGTCTTCATCCTTTTGGTAGCGGTCACCGGATTCTCAGTTTTCAACGGTACACAGATTCTTGTCGCAAAACTGGACTGATGCATCAGAAATCATAATGAAATATCGGGAGGTAAAAAATGACTGAAAAGAAAGTATTGGATGAAAGAATCATGTCTAAAGTGAACGGCGGTCAGACCAAAGAGGAGTATTTTGCTGAATACCGCAGATTGGGAATGATCGATGGACCGGAACCGCAGCACAACGGCGACTGTTGCCGGGACTGCGGCGTGGGCAAAATCACATTCTGGCGCTATCAGCGCGGTGCTTTCGGCAACAGGGAAGCAATTTATGAATGCGATACCTGCAGAGAGTACATCATCTACGCTGTTGAAGAATAAGGAAATCTTTCTTATCAGAAACAAATAAGGATCCCTTGCCTTGACTCGCAGGGGATCATTTTTTATATGTAAGCATGGCTTTTGGAAGGCACTTGCACTGTAATCTCAAAACGTAAGAGAAGGACTTTGTTATAATAGCTGTAAATGAAAGATCTGGCTGCTTATCTTAAAAAATACAAAAAGGAAGCTTTCTTAGCTCCGTTTTTCAAACTCCTGGAAGCCCTGATGGATCTGATCGTACCGCTGGTCGTAGCGGATATCATCAACAAAGGGCTTTTTCTAAAGGATAGAAACATCATCTACCGTGATTTCGTCTTTCTGATTGTTCTGGCGGTTGCGGGCATGCTGTTTTCATTTACCGCTCAGTTTTTTGCAGCCAAGGCGGCAGTGGGCTGCAGCAGCGATTTGCGCCAGTCATTGTTTGAAAAGATCGGGACCTTCTCCTATGCTCAATACGATGATCTGACGATCGGAACGCTGATCACCCGGATGACCGCCGATATCAATCAGATCCAGACCGGTCTGAATCTGGCTTTGCGCCTGCTGCTGAGAAGTCCGTTCATCGTCTTTGGCTCTTTGATCATGGCCTTTACCATCGATGTCAGACTGGCGCTGATCTTTGCCGTTGTGATCCCACTGCTTTGTCTGGCGGTCTATGCGATCATGTTGAAAAGCATCCCGCTTTTTGAAAAGGCACAGAAGGCGATGGATAAATTATTGTCCTTCTTAAGAGAAGATCTCAACGGCGTCCGCGTCATTCGCGCTTTCAATAAGGAAAAAAGTGAGATCGAAGGTTTTGATGAAAGAAGTGATCTGCTGACTGCCCTCAATCTGAAAGTCGGCAGACTTTCGGCTTTGATGAATCCTTTGACCTATGTCTTGATCAATACCGCAACCATTGTTCTTATTTATCAGGGAGCCATAAGAATTGATGGCGGCTTGCTGCTGCAGGGCGATCTGGTTGCCTTGTACAACTACATGGCACAGATCATCGTTGAACTGATCAAGCTGGCTTCTTTGACCATCACCATCAACAAATCGATGGCATGCGCGAAAAGAGTTTCCGAGATATTAAAGATCGAAGCGGATATGAAGTATCCGGCGAGGGATCCAAAAGAAGAGGATGAAGAATCTGCCGTCCGCTTTGACCATGTTTTCTTCCGTTATGGAAAACAGAGCGATGATGTTTTAAGTGATATCAGCTTTGAAGTAAAAAAAGGAGAAAGTACCGGCATCATCGGTGCGACCGGTTCCGGCAAGTCTTCTCTGGTTTCTTTGATTCCGCGTTTTTATGACGCCGACAAGGGCGTTGTTAGAGTAAACGGCAACGACGTCAGAAGCTACAGCAAGGAAAAGCTTTCCGAGCTGATTGCTGTCGTTCCGCAGAAAGCCGTACTGTTTGCCGGCAGCATCCGTGACAATCTCTGCATGTGCAGGGATTACAGTGAAGAAAAAATATGGCAGGCTTTATCGATTGCCCAGGCGTCGGATGTCGTACGAGGCAAAGAAGGCGGCTTGGATTCCTTTATTGAACAGGGCGGAAGAAACCTGTCGGGCGGCCAGAGACAGCGTCTGACGATCGCCAGAGCCGTATTAAAAGATCCTTCCATTCTCATACTCGATGACAGTGCCAGCGCTCTGGATTTTGCGACAGACCTGCATCTGCGTCAGGCTTTAAACCGCCTGCCGATGAGCGTTTTCATCGTCTCACAGAGAGCTTCTTCGATCAGACACTGCGATCAGATCATCGTTCTGGATGATGGAAAGATCGTCGGCAAAGGAAGGCATGAAGAGCTGCTTGAAAACTGCGATGTCTATCAAGAGATCTATCACTCCCAGTTTGCCAAGGAGGAAGAAAATGAAGCGTAACATTTCCTACAAGATCCTGAAACTGATCCGGCCATATCTTCCTTTGCTGCTGCTGAGCATCGCTTTTTCTGCGGTCAGTGTTCTTTTACAGCTGTACGTGCCTGTACTTTTTGGCAAGGCGATCGATACACTGATCGGTGTGAAGCAGGTGGATTTTGCTTCCCTGATCGGCTATCTTAAACAGATCTTTGTCCTGCTGATCATTTCTTCACTCTTTACCTATCTGTTAGGCGTCATCAATAACCGCATCACTTACAAGAGCGTTGAAGACATACGTAAAAAAGCCATACGGCAGATCCAGAAACTGCCGCTTTCCTATCTGGATTCCCATTCAACGGGTGATATTTTACAAAGAGTGATTGCGGATGCCGACCAGCTGGCCGATGGTCTGCTGCTGGGCTTCAATCAGCTTTTTGCCGGTATCATCAGTATCTTTGTCACTTTGTATTTCCTGTTCTCCAAGGATGTCCTTATCACTTTGTTAGTGATCGGGCTGACACCGTTAAGTTTTCTGACGGCGCGTTTTATTGCTTCGAGATCTTACAGGATGTTTGAGAAACAGAATGCCGCCAGAGGCAGACAGACATCTCTGATCAACGAGATGATCTCCAATATCAAGCTCGTCAAGGCGTTTGATTATGAAGACAAAGCGGCACAGCGTTTTAAAGTCATCAACGAAGAACTCAGGGAAGCCTCACAGAGTGCGACCTTCTATTCTTCTTTGACCAACCCATCGACCAGGGCAGTCAACAATGTGATTTATGCGGTCGTCGCTTTAAGCGGTGCCTTAAAGATTTTTTCCGGCACACTCAGTGTCGGCGATCTTTCGGTCTTGCTGACCTATGCCAATCAGTACATGAAGCCGTTTAACGACATCTCTTCGGTTGTTGCGGAACTGCAGAATTCTTTTGCCTGTGCACAAAGAGTCTTTGAACTGATCGAGGAAGAACCGGAAAGCAAAGATCCGGCTAAGGAA
>ONXX01000006.1 GCA_900321955.1 uncultured Bacillota bacterium
GTCGTCATGTATGTGGATGAGATGAAATGTCTGACAAGCCGCATTTCCCATTCGACAGACGGAGCACATATAGGCTTCTTTTCACTGGGCTGCAATGCAGGTTTTTCCGATATCGTAATGAGAATTCCCGAACAGTAATGTTCAATATAGCACCGGGCATAGAAAACGGTTTCCGTGCCCGGTGTATTGTTTTGACGTTGCTTAAACAGAAACGATGCTTTATGATTAATAACACAAACGAGGTAAGAGGAGGTGTATCTCTATGATCGATGATTACTTCAAAGCGAAAAGGATGGCTGACCGCAGCATTCGCCGTGCCGTTCTGGAAGGCAGATATCCGTATCTTTCCGATCTTGACAGTAAGCCGGGCATGAGCGATACCCTTTCATGTATCGATTTAGGCATCAAAGAGATTCCCATTCAGCAGATCCGCGGTACCAAAACCAAAGGAAGACAGGGCGTCTTTTCCTATGACTTTTTGCCTTGTGCAGAAAGAGACAGCGAATTCGCAATGAAGTGGAGTGCGGTGTTTCGCTACCAGAACGAGGAAGGGATCTCGGATCCGATCGAGGTCTATGAGTATCTTCACAGTTTTTACGTGGAAGAGGGAAACAAGCGGGTTTCCGTTTTGAAATATCTCGATGCGATTACCATACGGGCTACAGTCCGCCGCGTCGTGCCGGATCCAAAGATCCTGGAAGAAAATCCTATTTATAAAGAATTCCTTGATTTCTATAAGATCTGCCCTCTTTATGAGATCGATCTTCATGAGAAGAACGCGTATCACAAGCTGGCCCGTCTTCTGAAAAAGCCGGAAGACAGGCTTTGGGATGAAAAGGATATTTCGCGTCTTCGTTCTTCTTTTTATCTTTTTCAGAAGAATTATCTGAAACTCGGCTATGATCCTGATTATTGTGCAGACGGCTTTCTGCTTTATCTTTCCGCTTATGATTATGAAAAGATCTATTCGCTTTCCGATCAGAAGATCGTCGCACAGATCAAGGAGCTGGACAAGGAGCTTGCGATCCTGGGCAAAAAAGAAAAGATCGAAGTCTTCCATAATCCTACCAAGGAGAAACAGAACGTCATTGATCTTGATCCGTTGAATCTGTTCCCGTTATTAAGCGAGGAAAAGATGCTGCGCATCGGCTTCATTTATGAAAACAAGGTCAACGATTCCTTTGCTGATTTTGATCAGGAACTCGGTCGGCTGCAGGTCCAGGCGGATCTGCAGGACAAGATCGTCACTTCAAAGTATGAAGGTGCCGGCAAGGGGAAATCTTTAAAGGATACGATCGAAGCTGCCACAAAAGAAAACGATGTCGTATTTACAACATCGCCTTTGCAGTTTGAAGAGACTTTCAGGGCTGCCATCAAAAACAAGGATGTCAAATATCTCAACCGCACAGTCTACATGAAGCAGAATGCCGTGCGAACCTATGACGTCCGCATGTATGAAGTGGAATTTCTATTGGGCCTGGTCGCTGCGATCTATGCGAAGGATCACCAGATCGGCTATATCGCAGATACGCCGAATTACGGTTCGATTGCATCGATCAATGCTTTTGCGATCGGCGCTTCGATGGTCGATCCAAAAGCCAAAGTCTGGCTCGGTTGGACGGAAAGTCTCGATAAGGACTGGCAGGATCAGATGCGCCGCATCGGTATATCGACCTTCTGCGGTCCCCAGCATCCCGATTTTCATAAGGATGATCTGCAATATGGCCTGTATGTTTTAAATGAAAAAGGGGCCATCAATATAGCTCAGCCTTTGATCAACTGGGGCACCTATTATAAAAAACTGATCAGTTCAATCCTTGACGGAACTTACAGTAAAGCTTCCGCGAAAGATAAGGCAACCAATTACTGGTGGGGCATTTCTTCCGGTGTTTTGGACATCCATCTTTCCAAAGAAGTACCATATCCGACAAAGAAACTGGTGTCCATGCTGGAGGATGCGATACGTAAAGAAACCTTCGATCCGTTTGAAGGAGAATTAAGATCAACCGAAAAACAGATCAAGGGACCTTTCAGCGGGAAGCTCAGCTATGAACAGATCATCACGATGCACTGGCTCAATTCCAATGTCATCGGCATTATTCCGGAATACGGACAACTTTCACAGAAAGGCAAAGAGGTCTATGAATTGACCGGTACCGGTTCTTAGGAAGAAAGATAGCTGATAAATGTGCGTACGGTTTCGATACGCTCTGAATTGGCGATGACACAAAGATAAATCGTATCGGAAAAGCCGGCATCGCGTATGATTTTAAAATCCGAAATATCGATGCCGTTGCATACCGAAACAGCGGAAGAGTCGATGCTGGTTTCTTCATTCAGAAGATGATCGATGCGGTTGTCGTTTATAAGCACATCGTTGTATGTGAGATGTGTATTTAAGGCAGAGAGTTCTTCTTTGGAAAGAAGCACATTGAGATCATAGAGATAGCCGCTGTTGGAAAGCAGGTCATAAGCTTCCTTGTTGACGATGCAGATATCAAGCTTTTTTGCCTCGATCGATCCTAAAATCTTGATGCGCGAGGCGTAGGCATAGCGGTTGTTGTCAACGCTGGCGTTATCGGAAAGATAGAGTTCCTTGTAGATGACAACTTTCTTCTTCTGCGGCTTTTCAAAATGAAGGGAAAGAAAATCTTCGTTGACTGCTGTTTCAATGTCATTGCCTGTCGCTACATTGATGAAGGCGAGATAGAGAACTTCTTCCTTCTTGTTTGCCGATGCATAAAGAAAATGTCCCAATAAGATCAATGCGATCAGCGGGACCAGGATATATGCCTTGTAGTAGGAAAAGATATAGATCATCTTGTCCTGAAAATTCATCTTTTTAAAAGCTTCCCGATGGGAGGCTTTTTGTTTTTCTGTGAGTTTCATTCTTTTTCTTCTTCTGCTTCCGCCGGTGTCGTGACGGAGATCAGCAGGCGGTTGAGGATGAAGGAACTGACCATGGCACAGAAACCTTCGCCAAAGACAATCAGCGGTGTAAACACGGCAACAACGGCATAGAACATCGCAAAATGAACGGCGAAGACCAGGATCGGTGCAAACAGATAATGGGTTCCGATCAGGAAGGCGTTCTTGAACATGTTCGGTGTCGTGTTGATGACGCTTGCCTGTAAAGGGAAGATCATAAACAGAACGATGAGGTAGATGATGATGGCACCGATCAGGATGGCTAAAAGAATCGTCCAGAAGGCAGCCATCGGCATGGCAGTATTTAAACGCAGATTGTAAAGTACATAGAAATCAAAAGCCAGGAACGAGCCGATGGCAAACAGGATCAGCCAGATTACGGTTGCCTGTCTGAAGTTTTCTTTAAAGGATTTGAAAAAGGTCTTGGTAACATTTCCTTCTTCGTTTCTGACGATCTTGAGACACGTATAGTAAAGAGCGGTCGTCGAAGCGCCGATCGTAAAGATCGGGATGCTGCAGATAAACCACAGAATGTTGAGATAGGAACTGTAGACCAGTTTCATCAGTACTTGCGTGAAACGGGAATCATAAGAGAAAAGGTTCATAATGGATTAATCCTTTGTAGAAGCACGATAGATCAGATCAGTCTGGGTATGGACGATGCGATAGTCCAGAGAGTTTTCCTTCATTCTTGACATCAGCAGGTGGACAGCTTCATAGGCCATGATCTGGGTGTGGATGTGAATGGTGGTCAGCGTCGGCAGCATGTGTCTGGATTCGTGGGAATCATCAAAGCCACAGAACAGGACGTCATCCGGAACGGAAATGCCACGGTCACGAAGGGCACTGATGGCATCGATGGCGACAAAATCGTTGGCACACAGGAAGACTTCCGGCAGTTCATTAAGAGAATTCAGTGATTCATCATAGGGTCCGTTGGAACAGATGAAAAACTTCTCTTCTATCTCAACTTTGAACTGCATTAAAGCAAGACGATAGGCGCAATAGCGTTCGAAGAACGACTGGCAATGCCAAAAGTCGCCGATGAAACCGAATCTCCGGTACCCTCTTTTCAGCATCTCTTTGACGAAGGCGAGGATGCCGGAAACGTTGTCCATGTAAAGCTGGTCAGCTGCCAGAAGCTCGCCGTCGGCGTTGCTTGGGCCATCGACAAACAAAAGCGGAATATCTAATGTACAGAGCATATCGTCATAGCTTTGCGGAAGGTGACCGGCAATGACAGATCGCTCATATTTCGTTCGGTCACTCTGTGGATGTTCATCGTAAAGCCGAGGGAGGAAAGTTCTTCCTGAAACTTATCGAGCATCAGTGAAGCAAAGTGGGACTGATTGAAAAACTGTCCCGTCAGCAAGGCAATCTCACCCTGGTATTCAGTTGCAGAAGTGCTGCTGTCTATGCCGGAAGAAGTGATACCGGCCAAAGACTTGACATAGGAAAACTGCTTGTAATCCATCTCCATCGCTTTCTGGATGATCTTTTCCCGGGTTGCGGGTGCAAGCCCTCCGGAATTATTGATGGCTTTCGAGACGGTATTTCGCGATATCCCCAGCTCATCTGCTATGTCTTGTATCGTTACTTTCTTCTTCATTATATAAGCTCTCCATTCTACCTTAAATTTTAGCATATATAAGATACCTAACATAGCAAAAAGCGACAAACGGAATAGCAAAAAGCAACAGAAAACTGTGCAAATGTAAACATTCTAGGAAAACGTTTTCATAATTTCGCCGAAAAACAGGAAAATGCACATAAATAAGGTGAAAATACACAATTTATATGTTGAATATGTAAATTTCATTATGCTAATATAAGTGTGCAAAATCACGCATTCTGAATTGTGCAAAATCATCATTATTTTAGGAGAGAAAAATGAACAGGTCTTCAAACACCGCAACAGTCGGGAAGGTAAAGGGACAAAAGTTGCATGAGACCCTGCTTTACATTAAGCAGCACTGGCAACTGTATGTCATTTTTATTCTTCCTGCCCTTCTGTTGACGATCATTTTCCGCTATGTCCCGATGGGTGGTGTTCTGATCGCGTTTATGGAATACAACCCGATCAGAGGCATTCTGGGAAGTGAGTGGGTCGGTTTTGATCACTTCAGCCGATTCCTGTCGTCACCAGACTTTCTCCGTTATCTGTCCAACACACTGAAGCTTTCCATCTTCGGACTGTTATGGGGCTTCCCGGCCCCGATCCTGCTGGCCTTCCTGCTTAACAGGATCCTGTCCAAGAAGATCAAACAGAAGATCCAGCTGGTACTGTACATGCCGAACTTCATTTCCGTCATCGTCCTGTGTGGTATCGTCAGAATCTTGCTGTCACCGACCGGAATGATCAATCAGTTGCTTGGAACGCAGTATAACTTCATGACAATGCCTTCTGCATTCCGTACGATCTATATCGCTTCCGGTATCTGGCAAGGCGCCGGCTGGTCTTCCATCATTTACACGGCTGCATTGTCCAATGCATCCAAGGAACTGCAGGAAGCAGCAGTCATCGACGGTGCCAACATCGTTCAGCAGATTAAGGCGGTTGAATGGCCTGCGATCAAGGATACGGTACTTATTCAATTTATTATGTCTGTCGGTAACATCATGTCGGTCGGCTTTGAAAAGGCTTATGCTTTGCAGACAGACCTGAACCTCGGTGCATCCGAAATCATTTCGACCTACGTCTATAAAAAAGGTCTTCTGGACGGCGACTATGGCTTCTCAACTGCAGTCGGTCTGTTCAATACGGTTATCAATGTCATTCTTCTTATCTCGATGAATGCGATCGTTAAAAAGATGAATGACGGTAAAGGAGTTTAAGCGATGGAAAAGAGAAAACCAAAAAGCGAATTCGCTAAACTTCCGACTGAAGACAAGACCTTACTGATCATCGGCTATATCATCCTGGGATTGTTCCTTGTAGCGATCATCTTACCGGTCATCTACATCATCCTGGCATCCTTCGTCGATCCGATCACTTTACAGAACAGCGGTCTGACTTTCGATTTCAGCAAGTGGACCTTGACGGCGTATGAAAGAGTCATGTCCAACAAGCAGATCTGGACCGGTTTCCGTAACGCTCTGTTCTACTCGATTGCTTTCACGGCAATCTCCACGGTTATCACGCTCTTAGCGGCATATCCGATGTCAAGAGCGGATTTCAAGGGACGCGGTTTCTTCAATCTCTTGTTTGTCATCACGATGTACTTCGGCGGCGGCCTGATCCCGACTTATTTGCTGATCTCGGATTTAGGAATGCTTGATACGATCTGGGCGATCCTGATTCCGCCGGCATTCTCGGTCTGGAACATGATCGTTGCACGTACGTATTACCTGGGCATCCCGAAAGATTTGCAGGAAGCTGCGGAGATTGACGGCGCATCGGAAATGGTCTACTTCTTCAAGATCCTGCTTCCGGTATGTATGCCGATCATCGCGACGATTGCCATGTGGCAGTTCGTCGGTATGTGGAACAGCTACTTTGATGCCATGATCTATCTCAACGACGAAACCAAACAGCCGTTGCAGCTGGTCTTGCGTTCTATCCTGATCCAGAACCAGCCTGAACCGGGCATGGTCTCTGATATGCAGTCCACTGCGGCAAGAGCCCAGTTGGCAGAATTACTGAAGTACGCGACCATCATCATTTCGAGCTTGCCTCTGATGATCATGTATCCGTTCTTCCAGAAGTACTTTGACTCCGGCATTATGGCTGGTGCAGTCAAGGGTTAATGAGGTCATTACAGTGCAATCTGTAAGATAAAAAAGGAGAAAAAAATGAAAAAAATGCGCAAATTACTGACAAGCCTCCTGCTTTGCACCTTAGCAGTGCTCATGCTGGCAGGCTGCGGCTCCAAGGGCGGCAATGGCGGCGCTTCTGAATCTCAGGGGCTCGACGTTGATCCGGCAAGCCTGGCGTTCCCTTTAGCAGAAACAGCTACGATCGAAGGTATGACCAACTATCCGGCTGGTACTGAATCCGATCCGAACAACAGGACGATCTTCAAGAGACTGGAAGAAAAGACCAATGTCCATGTCAATTGGAATGCGATCTCCAGCGATCAGTGGGGTGACAAGATCACTCTTCAGATGTCCAACCTCAAGACGCTTCCTGAATTCATCTTCTCTGCCGGCTTCAATGATACCGACCTGCTCAAATATGCGAAGCAGGGTGTCATCATCAACCTTGAAGAATATATCGACAAGTATATGCCTAACCTGTTGAAGGTCTTCGAACAGGCTCCGGAATACCGTGCAATGTGCACTGACGAAAACGGTCATATCTGGGCTTTACCTTGGATCGAGCAGTTAGGTTATGAAAAGACAGCAATTCAGACCATCGACAACATGCCGTTCATCAACAAGAACTGGCTCGACTTCTTAGGTCTGGAAGTTCCGACGACGGTTGAAGATTTTGAAAAATGCCTGCTCGCTTTCCGCGACAACGCTGACAAGCTCAAAGCTGAATTCAATATCGACGGTGATGTCATTCCGATGTCCTTCATCATCAACGACGGCGGCCAGGACCCGATGGTTCTGATCAACGGTTTCGGTGAAGGTTATGGTGATCCGGATAAGGGCAGACATATCGCTGTTACAGAAGATAAGAAGGTCATCTGCACAGCCCAGACCGAAGGCTTCAGAAAAGGTCTCGAATGGCTGCACAAGCTCTATGCAGAAGATCTGATCGACAAGGATGCCTTCACGCATGACTGGTCAACTTACGTTGCAAAGGGCAAATCCGGCAGATACGGTGTTTGCTTCTCATGGGATGTTGCCAACATCGTTCAGGTCTCCATGGATGATCTGATTGCCGGCAAGAGCTGGGTACCGATGCCGGTCTTAACAGCTGACACCAGAAACCTGACTCCGCAGAACGGTTCCTTCACTTCCGGTTTCGACAGAGGCCGCTGTGTCGTTACGATCAACGCAAAGAACCCTGCATTAATCTGTGCATGGCTCGACCAGATGTATGATCCGATGCAGTCTCCGCAGAACAACTGGGGTACTTATGGTGAAGATGATGATTTCGATATCTTTGAAATGTCCACCAACGCAAACGGCGATCCGATGCTGAAACACGCATGGCTGGGTGATGCTTCTCCGGTTGAAGTCCGTGAAGCTGAATCTGTCAACGGTCCGTTAGCAATCTTAGACTCTTACTATAATGTTTACGTTACCTGCCCGGATGATGCACAGTATCGTCTTGACTGGATCAAAAATATCTACACACCGGATATGAACACGACTTATGTATTCCCGAACGTCTTCATGACGACCGATGATACGAAGCAGGTTTCCAACTTACAGGCTGATGTCACAAAGGCAATCAACACTGCAAAGGCTAACTGGATCATGAACGGTGTCACAGATGCTGACTGGAACCAGCTGCAGGATGACCTGGCAAAATACAAGGTCGACGAACTGCTCGGTATCTTCCAGAAGTATCTGGATGCGTACTACGCAAACTAATTTATTGTAAATTCATTTTGCCCCGTCTCGTTTCGGGACGGGGCACCCTTTCCTGATCTGCATCAAAGCAAATCGATTACCGGGAGTAAAACATGTCCAGTAAAGCACTACAAAAAGCAAGAAAATTCGAAAAGAAGTATTTACCTTTTACCAAAGAGGAACAACCATGGTTTCATGTAACGGGCGGGATCGGCTGGATCAATGACCCGAATGGTTTTGCCCCATATAAAGGCGAGTATCATCTGTTTTTTCAATACTACCCATATGATACGAAATGGGGGCCAATGCATTGGGGACATGTAAAGACCAAGGATTTTGTCAAATGGGAACGGCTCCCCTGTGCCTTAGCACCGGACGAAGAATATGACCGTGACGGCTGTTTCTCCGGCGGCGCCGTTGAAATGCCGGATGGCAGACATCTTCTGATTTATACCGGTGTCAGTACGAAAAGAAATCCAAACGGCAAGATCGAAGCCTTCCAGACGCAATGCATTGCGATCGGAGATGGTGTCGATTATGAAAAGTATGAACTCAATCCGGTGATCGGTGCAGAACTGATCCCGGAAAAAGGCAGCGTCCATGATTTCCGTGATCCGAAGATCTGGAGAGAGGGCGATACCTATTATCTTGTCGTCGGCAACCGCGGTGAAGACGGTTCAGGAAATATCCTGATGTACGAAAGCAGCGATGCAATCAACTGGAAGTACGACGGCATTGTATCAAGTTCCCATAACCAGTACGGAAGGATGTGGGAGTGTCCGGACTTCTTTGAACTTGACGGCAAGGATGTGCTGTTCACTTCTCCGCAGGAGATGACGGCGATCGGTCTGGAGTTCCATCCGGGCAATGCAAACGTATGCATCATCGGTGACTTTGATCGCAATACGCATCATCTGAACAGAGAAAGTGTTCAGGCAGTCGATTACGGTCTGGATTTCTACGCCATGCAGACATTGCAGACCTACGATGGCAGAAGGGTCATGATCGGCTGGATGCAGAACTGGGAAACTTCCTCTTCAAAAAATGAGGATCTGCAGTTCTGCGGGATGATGACATTACCAAGAGAACTCAGCATACGGGACGGCAGACTTTGCCAGAATCCGGTCAGAGAGATTGAAGAATACCGTGGTCTCAAGATCGATTACTACAATGTCCACATCAGCAATGAGACTTCCTTATATGGCATCAACGGCAACTGCATCGATATGACAGTGACCATCAAGCCTGGCAACGAAGATCACATGTACAAGTGGTTCAGAATCTATCTTGGGAAGGACGGCGAACATTACACCTTTGTGAGATACCGTCCGGATATTTCAACCATCAAAGTCGACCGTACACGCTGCGGCTTCCCGCATGATATTGTCAACATCCGTGAATTCCCGGTACGTCTGATCGACGGAAATCTCAAGATCCGCTTCATCATTGACCGCTACAGTATGGAAATGTTCGTCAATGACGGCGAACAGGCAGCGTCCTTCGTCTTATATGCACCGGAAAATGCAGAGTCGATCAGCTTCTATTGCGAAGGAAGCAGCGTGATCGATATCGAAAAATATGATCTCCTGAAAGGGGAATAGTTATGGAAAGAAAATATGACGTCATCGCCTTAGGCGAATTACTGATCGATTTTACTGACAACGGCTTAAGCAGCCAGGGAAATCCGCTTCTGGAAGCCAATCCGGGCGGCGCGCCATGCAACGTCTTATCGATGCTGGCAAAGCTTTCCAAAAAAACCGCTTTTATCGGCAAGGTCGGTAAGGACATGTTCGGAAAGCAGTTAAGAGAAACGATTAAAGATGTCGGTATCGACGATACGTATCTGCTGGACGATGAAGAGGTCCACACGACATTAGCTTTCGTCAAAACCTATGAAAACGGTGACCGTGATTTCTCGTTTTACCGCAATCCGGGTGCCGATATGATGCTGAAGGAAGAAGAAGTTCCGCTTGATGCGTTATGTGACTGCAGAGTCTTCCACTTCGGTACGCTTTCCATGACGCATGAAGATGTCAGAAAAGCGACAAAAAAGGCTGTCGAAACAGCCAAGGAGGCTGGTGCCTTGATCTCCTTCGATCCAAATCTTCGTCCGCCGCTCTGGGATGACCTGGAAGAGGCAAAGAAACAGATCGACTGGGGATTAAAAAACAGCGACATCGTCAAGATCGCCGACAATGAACTGCAGTTCATGTGCGGTGAGGAAGATCTTGAAAAATGTGCGCAGCTGCTCAAAGAAAAATATCCGAATATCAAAGTCTTAAATGCGACTTATGGTGCAGACGGCAGCTGCAGTTACTATAAAGACTTACGTGTCTTCGTTCCGGCCTTCAAACTCGGCGGAACGATCGAAACAACCGGTGCCGGCGATACGTTCTGTGCATCGGCAATCAATTACGTGCTGGATCATCCAATCGATGATCTGAATGAAAAAGATCTTGAAGACATGCTGCGTTTCGCAAATGCGGCAGCTTACATTGTGACGACCAAAAAAGGCGCGATCCGCTCTATGCCGGATCCTCAGGATGTAGAAGAGATCTTAAACAGAAATTAGAAAACAACTCAAAGCCACTCCACTTCTTGGCAAACCACTATGAAAGGAGAATGTCCCCGACTCGGACTGCGGCAGTGTGGAGACCTGTCGTAAAACGCAAAGCGTGAGGCTGCAGCATGCGGAGGCACTGCATCCGGAGTCAAACAACATATGGCAAGCATTCAATTAAAGAACATCAAGAAAGTATATCCATTCGTCAGCGGCGAACAGAAAAAGAAATCAAAGAAGGCAGTTGCTGAAGAACCTGAAAAGAAAAAGGCAAATCTGCAGATCACCGATGAGGGTGTTGTTGCCGTTCAGGCGTTCAACCTCGACATCAAGGATAAGGAATTCATCGTCTTAGTCGGTCCTTCCGGCTGTGGCAAGTCCACGACCTTAAGAATGGTCGCCGGTCTTGAATCCATCTCCGATGGTGAACTGATCATCGACGGCAAGGTCATGAATGATGTTGCCCCGAAAGACAGAGATATCGCCATGGTCTTCCAGAACTACGCTCTGTATCCGCATATGACGGTCTATGATAATATGGCTTTCTCTTTGAAATTAAGAAAAGAGCCAAAGGACGAGATCGATAAGAAGGTCAGAGAGGCTGCTGAGATCTTAGATATTACACAGTATCTTGAAAGAAAGCCAAAGGCTTTATCCGGTGGTCAGAGACAGCGTGTTGCCATCGGCCGTGCTATCGTTCGTGATCCGAAAGTCATGTTGATGGATGAGCCATTATCCAACCTTGATGCCAAGCTGCGTAATGAAATGAGAGCAGAAATCATCAAGTTAAGAAAACGTATCAATACGACCTTTATGTACGTTACCCACGACCAGACCGAAGCTATGACGTTAGGTGACCGTATCGTCATCATGCGTGATGGTTACATTCAGCAGATCGGTACACCGCAGGAAGTCTTCAACCATCCGTCTAACCTCTTCGTTGCCGGATTCATCGGTATGCCGGTCATGAACTTCTTCGATGCAAAACTCGATCGTGAAGGTGACAAATATTTCGTTCAGTTAGATAATTACAGAGTTGAACTCTCCAAAGAAAAAGAAGAGCGTCTGCTTGCAAACAACGTTCAGAGCCAGAACATCACACTCGGTGTTCGTCCGGAACATACCGATGTCAGCAAAACAGGTGTTGAGGCAAAGGTTGACGTTGCCGAAATGATGGGTTCTTCTGTTCATCTGCATGTCAATGCCAACGGCAAGGACGTCATTATCATCGTTCCGACGATTGATATGGAAGACAACTACAGCTATGGTGATACGATCCACTTCACCTTCGAAGGCAAAGTAGCACACGTCTTCTCAAAAGAGACTGCAAAGAATCTCGAATACTAAAAAAGATCAAATTTCACCCTCGATCTTTTTGCACAAGGTATATCTGCCGCAATTGCGGCAGATATATTCTTTTTAGCCTTTAAAGAAAATCGCAAACTTCAAATAAAAACGGCAGGAATGATCCTGCCGAATTTTAAATTGAAGCGGCCAGGTCGATGACTTCCTTATAGGAGCGACAGCGGCTGAGTTTTGTGATGTTGGCCTGATCGTTGAAGAAGGCAACGATCTGATTAAAAATGAGGCGGAAGTTTTTCCGCTCGGCATAGGAGATGCCAAAGAGGATGACCAGATCGACTTCTTCATTGCCCCATTTCTGCGGACGCTGGTAGGTGATCATCGAGATAAAGCTTTTTGAGACAGTCTCGCCGATCGCATGAGGGATGGCGACCCGTTTGATGAAACAGGTGGAGGAGAGGCGTTCTCTTGTTTCAACGCTTTGTGCAAAGACTTCCATCATCAAAGCGGAGAAAACATGGCTTCGTCTTTTTGCCGTGGAAAAACAAAAAATGATAAATAATTCAAAAAAGTGCTTGACTTAACTTAGCATGATTATATCGTATTTCATAATATGCAAACGATTCGAAAGCAGATTACATAGCGTATAACATTTTGTCCTGTTATGAAATAAATGAAGAGGAATCGTGGTATGATTGTGGCATGAAGATCGAGAAGAACCGACATCTTCTCCTATTGGATGGACTATTACAATCTGATGGACCGATTACAGCGGAGCAGCTGGCTTTTTTGTCGGATTCCAGCACCCGCACAGTCAAGCAGGATATTCCGCTCTTATCTTCTCAGATGGAGAAAGAAAAGATCGCCGTCATCCGGGCTTTGAAGGCAAAAGGATATGTCATCGAAGTTCTTGATCCGGAAAAATTCGCTCTGTTTGCTGAAGAAGTTGCAGTTATGCAGAGGCTCTATTACAAGTATCCGATCGAGACGATGGAAAGACGGATGTATATCATTCAGAGTTTTCTCTCGCAGGACCTGGTGAGCCTGGAGGAACTGGAAGAAAAACTGTTTCTTTCGGATTCTTCGATTCGCAAGGAAATGGAATGGATCAGATATTTTCTCAGCACGTATGATCTTGAAATCCGGCATCAAGGCGGACACAGTTACTATGTCGAAGGCAAGGAAGAAGACATACGAAGCGCAGCTGTTGAGGTTCATTGTTCCCAATATCATGATTTTCATCAATCTTATCCTCATGATGGTTTCAACATCATGTTTTATCGTGATAAGAATACATACGAGGATATCCGTCATGCCTTTCTGGCGATTCTGCGGGATTCCGATATTACGATTTCCGACATCGCCGCCAAGAAGATTCCGACGTATATGTGTCTGGTGAAGAGCCGTCTTCAAAAAGGCAGGACTATTATCATGAATGAGGCGGAACGCGGCGAATTAAAAGCCACATACGATTATCAGATCGCCTTAAAAATCAGTGAAGATCCTGTCGTGAAGGCGTATTATGAATTACCGGAAAATGAGATCCTGCAGCTGACCAAACTGATTTTGGCGAATCGGGACATCGATATGCGAAGCCGCGGTGTGAAGGGTCTTTACAAAGGACATCTGGTTGCCAACGGTCAGATCTATAATCAAGTCAAAAAAGAAGTTGCCGGTCATCTGGGCGAATCGTTATTTAAGACCGAATTTTTCCGTTTCTTTGAATCGGATGTCCTGTCGCTGCAGCTGATGCTGTACTACAAATACCGCTTTGATTCAACAAAGAAAGACATCCTGGTCACTTATTCCGAAGGCAATGAATCCTTGATCTCGCCGATTCCGATGGAGATGGCCCGTATTATGATCATGGCTTTGGAGAAAGCGAGCGGACAGAAGATTCGTGATCCCGTTATATCCGCTTATGCCCAGCTGTTTGAAAAGATGTTAAAGAAGGTCACCTATCCTTACAGGAAACTGCGGCTTGTTGCCTGTTCAACGGAAGGCCTGGTTTACACCCAGAATATGATCGAAAATATTTTAAGCCGCTATCAGCGTTATATCGCTTCTGCTGAGGCCTACGATCTCTATGAGATGCGCAAGCTTGATTTCAGCAAGTATGATGCTTTGATCCATTCCGGCTGGCTGATGTATTACCGTTATCCTTTAAAGGCCGTTTCGGTGAAGGAGATCGACTACCAGTATTCTTCTTCCAAGATTTTTGATTCCTTATTTAAAGACGGTTATGACCGTTCACGGATTGAAGAGCTGAAAAAGATGCTTCATGTGTTCCCGGAAACGGATTTGGGTGATATTGACAGTTTTGTTGAGAAGATGAGTTTCCGTTATGGGGTGGATTATGAATCCGAGATCAGGCTCTATGAAGAATATAAGGAAAAGAAAGAGATCCTTGATCCTTATCTGACAAGACTCCATTCCTTTTTGACTTTATTCGATTATCAGTACTGCCGGAGGGAATTCGTTGACATCTATGTCGGGAAGGAGCCCGGTATCTATAACGAAACGATGAAGACAGATTTTGTCATTATTGCCTGTCTGAATCCGAACAATCCGATCTCTTCCTTAAAGATCGACAATCACATCATTCAGATCTTTTTGCAGGTTGACGGAACGATCAATAAAGTTCTGGAAGATAAGGACAAGGCGCTTGACGAGATGTTTGACCGCATCGTCGAAATCAACTTTGTCGGTTATTAGAGTCATTTCACTATAATTCTCTTTAAAAGGTGCAAAACGTTGGAATGCACCTTTTTTAGTTAAAAAGAAGACATCGCAAAAGGGGAGAAAACAGGCAAGATAGAAGCAGAGGAAAAAAAGAATGTTAAAAATATTTATCTCATCCCATGGTCATTTCGCCAGCGGTATCAAGAGCTCGGTCGAGATACTGATGGGGCCAAATCCGCGTATTACCGTTTTTGATGCCTACATCGACCAGGACAGCGTACAGGAACACCTGGATGCTTTCTATGAGACGGTAGGCGAAGATGACAAGGTCTTACTTCTTTCAGACCTCTATGGCGGCAGCGTCAATCAGGTGATGTATACCTATCTGACCAGACCGAATACAAGACTGGTTGCCGGTGTCAATCTGGCCCTGGTCCTGGAACTGGCTGTGAAAGAGGATATCAGCGACAAAGAGCTGGAAGAACTTGTTGAACAGTCCCGGAGCATGCTTAGGGTCGTGGAAATGGATCAGACAGATGCCCCGAACGAAGAATCAGATGATTTTTTCTAAAAACATAATAAGGAGGAGAATATCAGATGTTTAAACAGTTAAGATTGGATGAAAGATTGATCCATGGACAGGTCGCAATCAAGTGGTCAAGGCACTCAGGCGTTGACAGGATCATCTGTGCTTCGGATGCTGCAGCAGCAAATCCGATCATTCAGAAGTCATTAATGATGGCCGCGCCGGCTACCTGCAAGACCGCCATCAAGTCTGTCGATGATGTATTGAAGATGATGGAAAATCCAAAGGCAGCAGATCACGATATCCTGATGCTTTGCCAGACACCGGAAGATCTTCTCAAACTGCTTGAGAATCTGCCGGTCAAACCGGAATGGGTCAACGTCGGCAACTTCGGCCGTGTCGCCGCTAAGAAGCCGGACGGCACAATGAGAAAGACTTATGCGCCTAACCTTTACCTCTACGACGAGGAAAAGGAAGCATTAAAGAAAGTTTTGGCGCTGGGAATTAAGACAATCTATCAGACGACACCGGAAGATACACCGGAGCCGTTAGATAAATTACTTGGTTAGTAAATAAGAAAGAAAGGAGAAAACTAATCAATTTATGGTAGGTGCAGCTTTAAAGTGTGCATTAGTCTACTTCATCTTTGTTTATTTGGATGACCGCTGGCTCGGCTGGCAGACAATCACACGTCCGATCGTAGTCGCTCCGATCACCGGTTTATTATTAGGGGATTTCAAGACCGGTATCATTATGGGTGCTTCGCTCGAATCAATTTTCATGGGGATTTCCGCTATCGGTGGTGCCGTTCCGGCTGATGCAACTTCGGCCAGTATCATTGCCGTTGCCTTCACCATCCTCAATGGTGCTTCTCAGGAAGCCGGCTTAGCAATCGCTATGCCGATCGGTGCTGTTATGTCGAGCTTCGGTGCTCTGGAAATGGCACTGGTTGCCGCTCCGCTTGTTCCGTATTGGGAGAAACTGGCTCAGGAAGATATGAACAAGTTCTGCATTCAGAACTATATCTTCTCCGCTTTATATCAGCTGATCCCGGCCGCTGTCATGTTTATTGCCGTCGCATATGGTGTTGAAGGCTTAAACAACTTCTTAGGCATGCTGCCAGGTTGGGTCATGACAGGTCTCAATGCCGCATCCGGCATGATGACTGCTGTCGGTTTCGCTATCCTGACTTCTATGATCTGGGACGGCGAAGTTGGTATCTTCTTCTTTGTAGGCTATGTCCTGGCAGCTTATCTGCATCTGGACACTTTAGCAATCGCTATCTTAGCAGCAGCGGTTGCCATCACAATGTTCTTCTCCAACAAGAAGCTCATTGATCTCAAAAACGAACTGACAGCCAAGGGCGTCCAAACGAAAGACGAGGAGGATTTCTTCTAATATGGCAGCTAACACATATACACCGGAAGAGAAGGCGATTCTTCGTAAGATCTTCTTCCGTTCTCACAGATGCTTCATGATGTTCTCGATGGCTAAGATGGAAGCAAACTGCTTCACTATGTGTATGCAGCCGGTCATCGAATCCTTATATCCGGATGACAAAGAAGAACAGAGACGTTCTTATCTGCGTCACCAGGCATTCTTCAACACACATACCAACCCGTTCACCTTCATCGCCGGTTTAACTTACGCGATGGAAAAGGAACGTAAAGAAGGCAAGGTTGACGAAGCAACGATCGACAACGTCAAGGCCGCATTAATGGGCCCGACTGCCGGTATGTTTGACTCCTTCTGGTTCAATGCCGTACGTGTCATTTCTGCTGGTATCGCCATCGGTCTTTGCTCACAGGGTAACTTCTTAGGTACGATCCTGTTCGTCTTACTGTATGGTGTTACACAGTCTATCGCTAAGTGGTATCTCTTACAGGCTGGTTACAATCTCGGTACCTCCTTCATCGATACCGTCTTCAATTCAGGTTTAGTCAATGTCTTGACAAAGTGTGCATCCGTCGTCGGTTTAACGATGGTCGGTGCCATGACTGCCAACATGGTCAACGTTCCTTTGAACTGGGTCATCAACACGACCGGTAAAGAGGGCGGTGAAGTTGTTGTCCGCGACATTGTCAATTCCATCTTCCCGGGCTTATTAGGTGTCGTTCTGCTGTTCGTCCTGGTCAGACTCATCAAGAAGGGTTACAGACCAACACAGCTGATCGCCGGCATCTTCGTACTGGCTCTGGTTGGTGCTCTCTTAGGTATTTTCTAAGATCGTTCTTTGTTGGAGACGGAGAAATATCTCCGTCTCCATTTTCTCTTATAAGCCGTTCATCTCATGAAGTCTTATAAGAGAAAATGGAGGACAAGTATGACAAAAATATTATTTCAAGGCGATGATTTCGGATTCACCAGAGGCGTGACCCTGGGCATTGTCGATTCGATTGACCGGGGCGTTTTAAGAAATACCGGGCTCTTTGCGAATATGCCGGCGGCGGAGTTTGCCGTATCATTTATGAAAGATCGTCCGCAGGTCTGCTTCGGTATTGATTTCAATCTTGTTGCCGGAAGACCGGTATGTGATCCGAAAGAGGTCCCTCACCTGGTCGATGAAAACGGAAACTTTATTAAAAGCGGTGTCCGCGTCAGAGATCCAAGATGGCAAAGCGAAGAAGGAAGAGCAGAACTTTTCCCATATGAGGAAGTCAGAAAAGAACTGCTGGCTCAGTTTAATCGTTTTGTAGAACTGACGGGCACAAAGCCGGGCTATCTGCATGAACATTCGATCTCTTCAGAAAACTACAGAAAGGTCATTCATGAACTTTCCGTTGAACACGATATTCCTTATTCCAGTGAGATCTGGAAAGAACTGCATATGAATGGACCGACGGACAGGCTGTTTAAGGAAAACATGGCTTCGCAAAAGAAGGTCTTTGATCCGAATGATCAGCTGAATAAAGACACCGTCGCTCAGTTTTTCTCATTGACGGAAGATTTCATCAAAAACGAATGTTCCAGCTTCTGCTGCCATCCGGGTTATGTTGATGCAGAACTTTTGGGATTGACGACATTATCTTTGGAAAGAGCCAAAGACGCGCAGATGATGATGTCAGATGAAGTTAAGAAGTGGATAAGCGATAATAACGTTGAACTGATCACGTACCGTGATTTAAAAAACAGATAAGCAACAAAAGAGGGGGAGCATCTATGATAACAATGTTAGACTGTATCAAAAAAGGTGTACCGGTAGGACACACTGTACTAGACAAGGCAAAAGAGAATACTGCGCCGATCAAGACGCTGATTCCGGATTTGAATGAGATCGAAGAGATCTTTATGATCGCCTCCGGTTCCAGTTTCAACGCAGCGAACTGCGCATCGCCGTTTATGGAAAAAGTGACTAAGTCCCAGGTCTTTGCCTTACTGCCAAACACCTTTTTAAAGAAGACGGTCTGTAACTCAAAGGCACTTTATCTTTTCATCTCACAGACCGGAACTTCTTCACTGGTAAAGGAACAGGTCATCCGGGTCAAAGAGATGGGCTGCAAGACCATCTCTGTCACCGATGATGAAAACAGTCCGATTGCCAAGGAGGCGGATCTGAACGTTTCCATCGAAGTCGGCGGTGAAGAATTCGGCTACCGTACGGAAGGCTTCGATGCGACGATCCTGACCTTACAGATGATCGCATTACGCATCGGTTTGGAAAAAGGTGTCATCAATGAAACAGAGTTTGATGCCTATGTGAAGGAGGGCCATAAGGCACTTGATCATATGCCGCAGGTCATCGAAGATACTTTGTCCTGGTTTGAAAGAAACAAAGAAGACCTCATGTCCCTTCGCTCATTGATGTATTACGGCGGCGGCGAACTTTTCGGTCTTGCGGTAGAGGGTGCTTTAAAGCTTATGGAAGTGCCTAAAAAGTATCTGTCCTTCGGCTATGAGGCAGAAGACGGCATTCATGGTCCGTGCTACGCATTCGGCAAAGACGATGCGATTCTGTTTATGAATGACGGTGTCAATGATACGAAATACGCACAGAGTATGGTCCGCTTCTCCAAAGAAGAACTGGGCAGAGGCTATTATTTCGGTCCGGACACCATTGATGATAAAGATTTGAAGATCGTTCCGGTCTCCAAAAACTTCATCGCTCTGGAATTTGCCCCGGCAGTACAGATCATCTCTTATCTGATGGCAATCAACAACGGCGTCGAAGTCTTGCCGATGTCGATCCGGATACCACACGTATCAACCAAATATTTCCAGACACATAACGGATAATAGAAAACGGGCAGTCAATTGACTGCCCGTTCCCTTATAAAAAGGGGAATGAATTACATGATGCAGGAATCGAAGAAATCGATAATGCCGTCTTCGACCTGCTGCTTGATATCGCTGTAGTTGTGGATCTCATGACGATAGCCGGTATAAAGAACCGTCGTCACATCGTGACCGGTATCGATGAGCCAGTTGGCCGCCTGATACATGCCGGTACCATATTGACCAACCGGATCCTGATCGCCGCCGATATTGTAGATTGGCAAATGCGTTGGTACTTTGGCAGCCCATTCTTCACCGGTAATGTCTTTCATCATCTGCAAGAAGTAGAGCCATGCACGGTTGCTGGTCGGTTTGGTGAAGGCATCAAACGGATCCTGTGCATGATCCTGCTGAACGTATGGTGAATCACAGATCCACTCATTGCCAAGAGTTACGCCCTCATCGCATCTTGCGAACATCCAGCCCATGAAGGTTGCGCCAAGACTTGGATCAGCTTCTTCGCCTTTTCCTTCATCGACCAGTTTCTGAACGATCGCAATATTCTGATCGAGATTTGGCCAGACACCGGTCGTACCGCAGATCGTGGCACCGGTCAGGTCGTCACCATATTTCGCCATGTATTGTCTGGTGATGAAAGAGCCCATGGAATGACCGAACATGAAATATGGCAAGCCAGGATACATATCGACGACGATGTCATGAAGTTTCTTTTCGTCTTCCATCATCGTGCGGCAGCCTTTGTTGCCCCAGTCACCCCACTTGTCATTTTCTAGTGCCGTCTTGCCATGACCGACGTGGTCATCGGCAGCAACGATATACCCGGCTTCCATGAAGGAAGTGATCATATGCAGATATCTTCTTGAATGTTCACCAAAACCGTGGATCAGCTGAATGATACCCAGAGGTTTGCAGGCAGGCACATAGACCCAGCCGTAGACCTGGTCACGCTCATTGAATGAGCCAAATCTGACTTCATGTAACATAGATAGATTATCCTTTCTTTAAGGGAGTATCCCTTCCTAATTCCATGATAGCACCGGAAGAAAGCTTAGGAAGAAAGAAGACATCAAATTTCAAGGGTATTCTTTGTTAATGAACATGAATCACAAAAACTAACGAAACAATCCATTATGAAAAAAGAAGATTCCATAAGGCAATAGTCATAGGATCTTCTTTCTCTGTTTATTTCGTTTTCGGGTATTATGCGCGCAAAAGAATTATACGCAGGTATAACCGCCATCAACGGCGATTGCCTGACCGGTCACATAGCTTGATTCCTCAGCACCTAAGAAGATTGCGACGGAATTTAATTCACCCGGCTTGCCATAACGCTTCATCGGAACGGACTGATTCGCAAACTGCTGGAAATAGTCGGAATCCAAAGTCTCTGTAGTCAGTTCTGTATAGAAGTAACCCGGGCAGATCGTGTTGACCGTGATGCCGGATGTAGCCAGCTCGGCAGCGGCACCTCTTGAGAAATTGACGACTGCACCCTTGGTCGTATGATAAGCGATCGTCGGGATCGCCGTATTGCCGACCAGACCGTAAATGGAAGCAATATTGATGACACGGCCATAGGTCTGCTTGCCTTCAGCCATGCAGTCCTTCATCAGATTGACAAACGCCTGTGTGACCGTAAAAACAGAAGTCAGATCCAGGTTCAATGTGAAATCCCAGTCTTCTCTCTTATAATCAACCAGCGGCGTACCTGTACCTTTTTCACCACCTGCATCATTGACGATGACCTCATCTACGGTGATGCCTTCGTCCCGGGCCATATCGGCTGCCATCTCGAAGTTCATGACATCGCCGGTATAATTCTTGATAATCATCAGTACGCCCTGGTCTGTGGCGACAGCCTTGATAGCCTCATAGACCTGGTCCGGAGTAGGAGA
>ONXX01000096.1 GCA_900321955.1 uncultured Bacillota bacterium
CTGGTATGCCAGAAGACAGGGCTGGACCTTCAAACCGGAAGACATCACCTATTATCCGGGTACCCACAATGCGGTGGCTGAACTGGTCAAGCAGTACACCAAGCCGGGCGAGGGCGTCATCGTCTTGACACCGTGCTATGGCTACCATGGCGATGTCGAAGGCAATGGCCGCGTCTATGTCTGTGTGGAGATGATCAATGACGGCAATGAGTATTTCACGATCGATTACGAGGCTTTGGAAGAAGCCTGCAAGGATGACAACAATACGATGATCATCATGTGCCATCCGCACAACCCGACCGGCAGAGTCTTCACCCATGAAGAATTGAACAAGGTGGCTGAGATCTGCCGTAAGCACAATGTCCTGATCGTTTCCGATGAGGTCCATTCCGACATCATTCGTAAAGGCGTAACTTTTGAGCCGATGATGAAGGCCTGCGGACCAAAAGGTTTGATTGCGGCAACTGCCGTCAACAAGACCTTCAATCTGGCCGGTCTGGCGATGACCAATGTCATCATCTGCGATCCGGATCTCAAACCGAAAGAAACCGAGTTCTATGGCATGCCGACACCATTCGGCATCCAGGCAGTCATCTCCGCCTACACCAAGGGCGATGCCTGGGTTGATGCCTTAAATGAATATTGTGAAGAAAACATCGATGTCTGCATCGACTACATCCATAAACATCTTCCTAAGGCAAAGGTCATTCGTCCGGAAGGCGGCTATTCCATCAACATCGATTTCTCGGGTTACGGCTTAAGCGATGACGAAGTGGTCGAGAGGATCTACGGCAAGGCCGGCGTGGTCTTGAACTCCGGTCTCTTCTTTGATGACAAGCGCGGCAAGCAGATCCATCGTGCCTGTCTCTCTTCCCCAAGGGCCCTGTGTCTGGAAGCTTTCGAAAGGATCGCAAAAGAATTTGAATAAGCGGGTGGCAGCAAAAACTGCCATCCTTTCTTTTTCCCATCCGCTATAATGAAAGTAATGGATTTACTTCGTTTCAACGACCTCGATCATAGTCTGCTGATCTGTCCGGATGGCGTAAAGCGAAACATTTTAAATGCGCTGTACCATCAGAAAAAGATCATCGACGTCAAATTTCTGACCAAGAGCGAATTTCTCAGGAAGAAGTATTTTGACTATGACGAAAAGGCCATCAAATATCTGATCGATACCTATGATTTCAGCGTGCCCAATGCCAAAGAGATCCTGGACAGCCTTTATTATGTGGATATTGATCAACATTATGACAATGAAAAACTGGATGGTTTGGTGGCTTACCAGAAAGAGTTAAAGGAAAAGGGCCTTTTGATCTACGATCCGCTTTTTGAAGCGTCCTTAAAAGGAAGAAAGATTTATGTGGTCGGTTATGGCGATCTGACTAAGGAGGAAGCATTTCGTTTATTGGGTGAGGTCCTTCCTTATGAAGAAAGAAAGTGTCGCTATGACATTGCCGTCTTTGAAGAAATCGAAGAGGAAGTCCTGTGGCTTTATGAATCGATACGGACCCTGATCTATGAAAAGGGCGTCGATATCAATACGATCTATGTCTTACATGCGACAAGCGATCATGAAGCGTATTTCAAGAAGTTCAATGCCTTCTATCCGTTCCGGATCGAGACGGAAGAAAACGATACACTGATCGGTACTTCGATTGGCAAGGAATTCTTATCGATGATCGATTCGTACGACAAAGAAGCGATCTACGAATACTTTAAAGAGAAAGAAGATGAGCTTTCGGCCAAGATCCTGTCGATCATCAACCGCTATCCTTCCTTTGAATTACAAGAAGTAAAAAAACTGATCGAAGAAGACCTGAAACAGACGAAGATCAGATCCGAAAAGATGAAAGACATCGTGCATCGGGCCGATCTTTTTGAACCGTTTGAAGAAACGGACCACGTCTTTCTTTTGGGCTTCAATGATTCCTTCCCGAGTCTGGTTCGGGATACCGACTACATCACTGACAATATTGCGCCACTCGTCAATAAGTCGGACAGTGAAGAGCGAAATGCGATCAGCCGCAAGAACGTCAAAGCCTATCTTTCGACGATCCCCGGTTTATCTATTTCTTATTTCAAGAAGACGCCATTCCACAGCTATGAATTCTCCAATCTTCTGGAGAGCGCTGATTTTGATACCTATACACCGGATGTGCATTCCTTGGTGGGTGGCTACAACGCCTTATATCTGGGAAGTCTCTTGGATGACCTGTACCGCTATGGCGACAAGAATGAAGATCTGGATCGTCTCTATCAAAGCTTTGCGAAGGTCAATTATAAAAACTACGATAACCATTTCAATGGTTTAAGTGAAAGCCAGAAAGACAAGATCGGCAGGGTCACCCTTTCCTATTCCTCAATGCAAAAGTTCTATGAGTGTCCGTTTGCCTATTATCTGGATAAGGTCTTATGTATCATACCTTACGATGACACCTTTGCGACCAAGAAGGGTTCCCTTTGCCATGGAGTTTTAAAGGATTACTACGAAGATCCAAGTTTTGATTTTGAGACGTCCTGGCAAAAGAATCTTGCGGAATTAAGCGCGGGTTTTGAAAATGAGATGGAAGAATACTTTGCCTTAAAGATCAAGGAAGAATTAAAAGAAGATATCCGTATCATCGCCGATCAGAAGGCGCATGGCCATCTGAATAAGCAGCTGTGTGAAAAACAGTTTAAGGTCGATGTCGATAAGAACCTGTCATTCTTCGGCATCATCGATAAGGTTATGTATTCCGATTATGGCGAGGAAGTCATCGCCAATGTGATCGACTACAAGACCGGAAATTCTGCTTCGATTTCCGAGAAGCTGATGCCTTATGGTCTGTCGCTGCAGTTGCCGTCCTACATGTATCTTTTAAGCGAGAGTGACTTATTCCATAAGCCGGTCAAATTCGGCGGCTTCTATCTCCAGCATCTGGTCAACAATGAATTAAAATACGACGAGAAGAAAAGCGAAGAGCAGATCAAGGCGGAGTCAATGAAACTGGAAGGCTTCAGTTCTGATACGGTCGACCGTCTGAGTTTTTGCGATGACACTTTGGAAGAAGGAAGCAGCCGGATCATCAAGGGCCTCAAGCTGACCAAGTCCGGTGCCTTGCATAAGGGTTCCCGTACCATCTCGGATGAGGGGATCAAAGAAAAGATTGCCTTGACCAAAGATAAGATCCTAACGGCAGGGAAAGCGATTCAGAAGGGCGAATTCCCGATTGAGCCAAAGCAGATCGACGGCGATAATGTGTCCTGTACCTATTGTCCGTTCTGGGGGATCTGTTACCGCAGAGACAGCGATATCAGGATGATATCGACAAAGGAGGAAAAAGATGCCTGAGAAATGGACGAGCCAGCAGGAAAGGGCGATCAGCAGTTTCGGTCATAATATCCTGGTATCGGCCGGTGCCGGCAGCGGCAAGACCGCGGTCCTTTCCCAGCGTGTTTACTACCTGGTTGGCAAACATAAATTCGATATTGATTCCTTACTGGTTCTGACCTTTACCGAAAAGGCAGCAGCGGAGATGCGCACCCGCATCCGTCAGAAGATTTCGGAAGACAAGGAAGGTCTTTTCTCGGCAGAGGAGAAGAGGGTCCAGGTCAACAAGATCGACTCTTCTTTCATCATGACCTTTGATGCCTATGCCTTCTATCTGGTCAAGAAATACCACAATCTTTTAGGTGTGGATAAGGATATCTCGATCATTGATAAAAACATCCTCTACGATCAGACGCAGTCTTTTTTGGATGAACTGATGGAAGAGGGCTATCAGAAAAAGGATGAGGCCTTCCTCTCTTTGATCGATACCTTCTGCCGTAAAGATGACAGTCCGATACGCAAGGCGATTTTAAAAGTCAACGATCGTCTCAGTTCGATTTATGGTCGAGAAGATTACGTTAACGAATATGAAGATCGGTTCTATTCTTCAGAGGCATTTGACGATCTTCTGGAGCGTTTTGAAGACTATCTGAAGGAACAGATCACATTACTTCGAAAAGAGGTCAATGACCTTTCCTATGGCGTAGAGAACGTTTCTGATTACTACATCGGCCTGGACAGCTTATTTCAGGCAACTAATTTAAATGATATCCTCTTGGCTTTGCGAAACTGCGAGGTCACCACCAAGAGGCTGCCCAATGGTTCGGGCATGAGCGAGGTCAAGAAAAATATTACGGATGCCTTAAGCGATCTGAAAAAATGGAGTGACACTTCCATCGATGAGATGAAGGAAGAGATCCGTCTGGCCTTGCCTGCTGAACTGGAACTTTTAAAGCTGGCGAATAAACTGGATGAAAAGCTGGCGATCTATAAAAAGGAAAGCGGCTTTTATGATTTCTCGGACATCTTCCATATGGCCATCGATCTGGTCGTCAAGTATCCTAAGATCGCTGAGGAGATCCGGGAAGGTTTCAATGAGATTCTGATCGATGAGTATCAGGATACCAATGACCTGCAGGATGAATTCATCAGGCGGATCGCCAGAGACAACGTCTACATGGTGGGCGATGTCAAGCAGTCGATCTATCGCTTCCGTAACGCCAATCCGGCCCTGTTTATGGAGAAGTACGAAGACTATAAGAACAACGGCAAAGACGAACTGATCGAATTGCCGCATAACTTCCGTTCACGGAAGGAAGTCATTGAAGACATCAATGTGATCTTTGATCGAACCATGGATCTGTTGATCGGCGGTGCCAGATTCCAAAAAGAACACCACATGGTCAATGGCCGAAACGAAGAACCGTTTGACAATCAGAATCCGCACATGGAGATCTACAACTATCCTTACGATAAAAAAAGCGAGCCGTTCACCTATCTGTCCAAGGCGGCAGCCGAAGCCTTCATCATGGCAAAGGACATCAAGGACAAGGTCGGCCATTTCATGGTGAAAGACGGAAGCCGGAACAGGGCGGCAGAGTATCGTGATTTCTGCATCATCGTCGACCGCACGACCAGCTTCGATCTCTATAAGCAGGTCTTCACTTACTGCGGTATTCCGGCGGTCATCGAAAAAGATGAGCGGATGTCCGATTCCGATCTGATCTATGCCTTAAAGGCGGTCTTTGTCTTACTCGAAAAGATGGCAAACAATGAAGAAGATGAGGACTTTGTCTATTCCTATCTTTCCCTGGCCAGAAGTTTTCTGGTGGAAGAGAAGGATGAAGTCCTGTTTGATATCGTGAAGAATCAGTCCTTTAAGGATTC
>ONXX01000035.1 GCA_900321955.1 uncultured Bacillota bacterium
TCAAGCCTTCCAACCGCATGTTTGATCTGATCACCAAGCTGGGCGAACAGTTCGAGCACTCCTTCAGTTCCTTGATGGAGATACAGGACCATCTCAAGGAGAACGAAGAGACCAGAGGTGGTTACCTCTGTTCCTACCCGGTCTTCCACGGCATCTATCAGGCGATCACCCGTATCGCTGAAAGAAGCGGCCAGACCATCTATCTGATGTTATGTACGATCGTCGACACCAAGGGCAATATCCTGACCAAGGGAGAGAAGCTGGAAGAACTCTCGCCCCGTCTGGAAGAGGCCATCCGCACGACGATCCGTCGTTCCGATATCATGAATAAATACAACAAAGGCCAATATCTGGTCTTACTGATGAATACGACAATGGAAAACTGTGAGATCATCCAGAAACGTATCGATCAGAAATTCATGATCAACCGTCAGCGCATTTCGATACGCTACTATGTCAATCCGCTCTGGTAGGTGATTTATGAGAAAGAGTCAGCAGTATTTAGGCATACCCAATGCGGTCATGTTGTGTATCGATGCGTATGATCTGGGGCCAAAGGGAAGGTTCTACCATCACTTTGCCAAGGATCCGGTAACTTATGAAGGGGAGATCGACCTTCTGTTGAAAATGGAGAGTCTCTACGACGATCTGCGTTTCCCGTTCCCGGGCAACAACGAGAGACATTTTAAGGAAAGGGAAGTGGTCTATATGGAAAAAGAAATGAATAAGGTCCTTGAAGATGATGAGATCCTGGATATGCATGGCGATCTGGGGACCTTTATCATCCGCGTGCAGCACCGCCAGAATTCCTCCTGGCAGGGACGCATCACCTGGGTGGAAGAAGACAAGACCCTTTATTTCCGTTCGGTCTGGGAGATGATGAAGCTGATCGAAGAGGCAATGGAAGAACACAAGGAAGAAGAAAACAAAGCGCCTTCCTGGAAGGAATAGTTCATATCCGTGAATGAAATCCTTCATGGTACGGCAATAGAATAAGTTATGATTAAAGACCAGTTGTTGAGTAAAAACGGAACAGCAACCATGATTCTGTCGAGGGAACTTTTGAAATACGCCATTGGTGATCGCATTCCAACGATTACAGAGTTCTCTAAAAAAATGTCTTTAGCCAGAGGAACCGTACAGAATGCTTTGAAGAACTTGATCGGCGCCAAAGCCATTGTTGTAAAACCAAAAGGACATCTAGGTTCCTATCTCTCGGATAAAAATACGGCAACTCTAATGGAATATGCGGGAATTGGTTCCCTTGTTGGCACAATGCCACTTCCTTATTCCAAACGTTATGAGGGACTGGCTTCTGGCATCATCATTTCAGCGGAAAAGCAGAAAATCGCTGAAGTCAATCTTGCGTATATGCGTGGCTCAAAAAACAGGATGTCGATGGTCGTTAACGGAAGATATGATTTTGCAATCGTTTCACGCTTCGCTGCTAAAGAATATATTGAAAATAACGGACAGCTGGAAATTATCATGGGCTTTGGTCCGTTGTCCTATCTCAACAAGCACGTGCTTATGCTCCACGACGAGACAAAGGACAGAGTCGAAGATGGAATGAGGATCGGTGTTGATGACACTTCCTTTGATCAGAAGGAATTGACTAAAATTGCCTGCGGCAGCAGGAAAGTGGAATACATACCGATTGAATATACCAGGACCATCGAAGCCATCAAGAACGGCGAAGTTGATGCAATGGTTATGAATATCGATGAAGTTCTGGATAAAAATGTCGATATACATTATGCAGCTATTGAAGGCTATGATATCGACAATACAGAAGCTGTTGTTCTGATCTCAAAAGGAAGAGAAGAGATCGGTTTTCTGTTGAAAGAAATTCTTGATGTTGACGCAGTTTTGCAGGTCCAGAAGGAAGTCATGGAGGGAAAACTCGTTCCAAGATACTAAAAATCATCTTTTTTGTAGCAGTCTGTTTACATCACGAACAGACAAGAGTAAAATAATAAGTAGTTGAAAATACAAAATTTTGGATATTCATATGAAGAACAATGTTAAGTGTTATCGCTGCGGCAAGGAGTACGAGTTCACTTATAAGAATGTGAGTGAAATTATTTCCTGTAGTCATTGCCATCAGCAGATGTGTTTTACAAAAGAAACAAAGAAGCACTTAAAACTCATCCGTTACATATTTGTTTTTCTTATCTGTTTGGCGATTGCTTTCGGAATGAACCGAGTCTCAAAAAATGATTATGTTGTGATGCTGGGGACTATGATGGTGGCAATGCTGATCGCACTATATTCCGATCGGATATGCATGTATCTGACAATGAAGATTTTCGGATTGGAATACGAGGAATATCATCCGGAAAAGAAAACCAAGAAAGAAATCAGAAAAGAAAGGAATCAGCCCAAAAAAGGACTGTTTAGGAAATAGAAATGGATTTTACAGAAAGATTCGAATTATATAAGGAAGGCGGAATGATCACTGATGCCGACATCGAAGATATCAAAGCTGTGATCGCCCTCTTCAAAGACAAATACGGTGTAACGCTCGAAGAAGAAAACGCCGGAACTTTCATTGCTCATTTGTGTGCGGCTTATCTCCAAGGAACCGGTCGATGAACTACCTAAAGAAGTGATCGATGAACTGGAATCACTTGATACATATGATCTTTCAAAGAAGATCCTTAGTGAAATTATGCAAGTAACAAAGAATCCGCTCAACGAAACAGAACAGGGTTATGCGTTGCTTCATATAAATAATTTGATTGCTCAGTTTAAGGAGAGCGGCGAGTGGCACGCCTGATCCTTAACTGGTAATAAACAAAATTAAAGAAGGGGTAAAATTATGGTTACAAATTTTGCATTTCCACTTGCATTAAGAACAGTTGTGCTCGTGGCTATCGCTGCTTGGGCAAGCTTGCTTTCCCACATGTGCATTTCCAACTTCAATGATGGTGCAAGACCAGTCTTCCCTGAATTGATGGAAGGAAGAATGACACGTCCTGAATTCGCAGTCGTTGTTACCGGCATGGGTGTCGGTTGGGTCATGGCTGGTTTCAACCAGTGGCTCGGCACAGGATTGATTGCGTGCCACCTGATCCTGATTGCTACTGACTGTATCGGTGCGTGGTCACCTAACAAGTATGTTGCTTTAGGTCTTGGTGCTGCCTATGGACTTCTCTGTGCTTTAGGCACACAGGCAATTGGCGCATTCTTCAACGGTCTGCCTTACAACTTCCTGAATGACCTCACAAACATCACCGGACCGGTTCTTCCGATCTTCTGTATGTATCCGGCAATTGCCATAGCTGGACAGTTCGGGGCTAAACAGGGTATCATCTCCGCTGTTATCACTGGTATCGTTTATATCTTCTGTACAGTCGTTGGTTCTGTTAGCGTCGGCGGTACGACGGTTGCTTTATATCCGTACACATTCGCTATGTTAGCAGGCATGATCTGCTTAGTCGTCTATGCAGTCAGAGCTTCCAAGAACGGTTCGTCAATTGAAACAACTGCTGAAGAAGAAAACCTGTTCACCAAGAATGCTGAAAGAATTAAATCCAACTGGGTATACCTCTGTGTACAGGGTGCTCTTAACGCATTAGGTATCAAGATTCTGGCCCAGGCTTATCAGCCAATCATTCTTGCTTCTGCAATTACCGAAGGCAATATGAACATCTTCTATCTCGCGATGATCGGTGTCATCTTTGCATTCATTCCTCTGATTGTCTCTACAGCTCTGGCAACAGGTGTATATCAGGCTGTTGGTTTGACCGCTGTCATGCTGGTTGGTGCTTTAGTACCAGACGGACTCTGGTTCTTAGCTCCTGTAGCAGGTTTTGCGGTTGAGTATGTTGAAATTCAGCTCTTAGGTCTTTTAGGTAAAGCATTATCTAAATTCCCTGAACTGGCTAAATGTGGTGACCACATCCGTGATGCAATGATCTCATGCACGACATTAGCTTTGACGATTGGTGCTTTCATGGCTGGTAATGCTACATGGGGCGCTGTTGGTCTCATGATGGTTGGTGGATTCTACACATTAAACGAAGTTACCGGACAGAGAGTTCCGAAGTCAGCTGTAGGTCCTCTGGCTGCTGTTGCAGTTGGTCTGCTCTACAACCTGGCGATCTTATTACACATCGTTACTTTATAAATTATTGTAAGGAGGCTTTCTTATGAAAATTGAATGTTGCGGTTTAACAGCTACACAGACAAAACAGCTTATCGACAAGGAATTCGCCGATAAAGTCGAAACTTTGGCTGATGCCGATATGGTTGCAGCAAGAAAAGTGAAAGCTGGTGAGATTGATTACTATCTCGGCAGCTGTATGACTGGCGGCGGCGGCTCTTTGGCAACTGCAATCATGGTCTTGGGTTATTCCAATTGCCTGGTTGTCTCCAAACAGGGTAAGTGTCCGAACGAAAAAGAAATCAGACATATGGTATATGCCGGAAATCACAAAGCGTTTGGCTATGTCAAATCTCATACCGAACAGGTCGTACCTGCACTGGTAAGAGCCCTGGTGGATAAAGCTGAAGGAAAGCCAGAATAATTAGAAAGGACAGGCATTCCGGCCAGGCGCTGGAATGCCTGTATTTATTATTATGATTCGTACAGTATTGGGTGATATTAAAAAAGAAGAGCTGGGAACAACCCTGGCTCACGAACATTTTATCGTCGACCTCAACCGGATCCGCAAAGACGGATATTCATTTATTCAGGATGTTGATGAGGTTGTGCCTGAAATCCATAAGGCAATGGACCAGGGGATACAGGCGGCTTTTGAAGTGACAACAAACGACATGGGCAGAGATGTTCGGAAACTGAAACAGATCTCAGAGAAGACAGGCTTGAAAATTGTCTGCTCTACCGGTTTCTATCTCGCATCTTACCATCCTGAGTGGATGAATGAAGCTACTAAGGAAGATGTCGCAAAAATATATATAAAAGATCTCTGTGAGGGGATTGACGGAAGCGATATTAAGGCGGGGCTGATCGCTGAAATAGCTTCCAGCCCGAAGGCTTTTGAAGGGAACGAGAAGAAGATCCTGGAGGCTGCAGGCATTGCATCAAAAAGGACCGGTTTTGCCGTATCAACACATACCGGCAGATTTACAGCTGTTGAAACGATTGAGACGCTTTTGAAGGAAGGTGTCGATCCCGACAAGATCATCATCGGCCATCAGGATTTAATCGATGACAGCGACTATCATATTTCCTTGTTGAAGTATGGCGTTAATATCGCTTTTGATACATGCGGAAAAGTTGCATATATGGCAGACGAGATCCGTGCGAAAAACGCAAGAAAAATTGTAGAGGCTGGTTATGGAGATCATCTTGTACTGTCTAACGACATTTCAAGACATACCTATTTCACCACTTTTGACGGGCCGGGCTATCTGGCTGTCATGGGCAGTGTTGTCCCTCTTATGAGAAAAGAAGGACTTTCTGAAGACATGATTCGAAAATTCCTGATTGACAACCCTGCCAGAATCGTCGATAATCCGAGAATTTAGACAGGAGAACAGTATATGTTTCTGGAAAAAGTGATAGAAAAAAATCCTGAACTGATCCGTTGTGCCTTTGCATACCATCAGGATGGAACGATTTTGCCGGATACCTATATCCTGGATCTTGACAGTATCGTACACAATGCGGAAAAGATGAAAGAGGAAGCTGACAAATACGGAATTGAACTGTATTTTATGTTGAAACAGATCGGCAGAAATCCGCTGGTGGCAGAAAAGCTGATAGAAATCGGCTTCAAAGGCGCGGTGACCGTTGATTACAAAGAGGCACTTCGAATGATCCAAAACGGTATTCATATCGCTAACGTTGGACATCTGGTGCAGATTCCGATGGCTTTGATGAAGAAGATTATTGCCGCCGAACCGGATTATGTGACTGTATATTCGCTCGCAAAAATCAGAGAAATCAACGAAGCGGCAAGACAGTGTGGACGAGTTCAGAAAATCCTGATTCGATTAAGTGATGAGGATTCTGACATTTATTCCGGACAGGTTGGCGGTTTTCATTCCGGTGAACTGAAGGAACTGATTGAGACAGTCAAGACAATGAGCAACGTGCAGATCGGCGGGCTTACTGTTTTCCCGGCTCTTTTATATTCCGAAAAGGATAACGCAATCAAAGGCACCAATAACATTCTTGCGCTCAACAGAGGAATGAAGATCGCAAAGGAATGTGGACTTCATGACCTGAACATCAATCTGCCGAGCGCAACCTGCTGTGCTTCCATGAAAACAATTCACGAGCTGGGTGGAACCAGCGGCGAACCGGGGCACGGGCTGACCGGAACGACTCCAATGCATAAATACAATGATTTAGCCGAAAAACCGGCCTATGTCTATGTTTCGGAAATCTCCCATAACTATGACGGGAAAGCTTACTGCTACGGCGGCGGACACTACCGCCGCAGCCACATGGAAAATGTACTGGTAGGAAAAGATTTTGAGAGCGCAAGAAAGCTCAAGGTCGTTGCACCAAGCGAAGAATCCATTGATTATCATTACGAGATCAGTGAACCATGTGAAATAAACGATTGCGCCATAATGGCTTATCGGACACAGGTCTTTACGACACGTTCTCACGTTGCGGTTGTTGCCGGCCTTTCTGAAGGCAAACCGCAACTGCTTGGAATCTATGACGCTTTAGGCGAAAGGGTTAATGCGGAGTGGCAATGAACAACCTCGAAAGACATGAGCTGGCTTTGATGGATCCGTACCATTCGATTGTTCGTGTTTTTGATTGTGAAGAGGATAAGATTCTGACCGGGATCAAGAACATCTCTTCTATTCCGAATACGTTAATGCATAAATTGGAAAAGTGTGGCTTCGCTTTGCACACAATCGACAGAAAATCCCAACTGGCAGGAAGAGCGGTCGATACAGAACTGATCAACCCGATAACCGGGCGATGGATGTCCGGGTCTTCATCCGGGACAGCTGTGAATGTTTTTGCGGGCATTAACGAATTAGGGATCGGAAATGATGGGGGCGGTTCTGTTCTGGCACCGGCGATGTGCGTCAACATCTATGGGTTTATAAGCAAACTGATTGAACCCGACAGAGAGCAGAACATTAAAAAGAATACAGACGGAATGTCTGCAGGAAACTCTCTGGGCTTTATGGCCAGAGACCGGAAGATTCTGTTCAAAGCGATAAAGGGGTCGACTGGAATCGAAGCCGCAGAAGAGTATGGAAAAGTGTATTCCGATTGCGTGTATCCAGGGATAGACAGCAAAGTCATTGAGTTGGAAGATGCATTCCTCCCGCGTCAGGAACTTACAGAATTTCTGAAGAAGATCCTGAAGGAATGCGATGTGCTGATCCTAAAAGAGGGACCGGTAGATCTGGAAGGATTTGGTGATTCTTTATTCGGTCATTTTGATGAAAGAACAAAGAGAATTCAAAACCTCAGCGGAAAAGGTTATCTGCGTGTCTGCAATACCGCAGAAGCGACAGCACTGGCGATCCCTGACAAAGGACTGGGTTGCGCAACGCTGTTAATATGTGAAAGCAAAGAAGATAAAGTGGGGAAACTGCTGAAAGCAGCAGAGAATATCCCCGATTATAAAGACGAGCTGATTGAAAGGTATTTCCTGAATATAGGAAGCTACCGCAATGAAGGATATCAGCTTTAGGAGGAAAAGATGAAGGCATATCCCTTACCAAGTATCTCATTGGAAGAAGCAATGAAAAAACAGTTCAAGATGGTTTCCTGCATCATGCATCATATGGAGGGCACCGAACAGCTGTCCAGAGGTGACCTGGGAATCCATCAGCCGGAAAATGAACCATTAACGACAATGAAGGCGGAGCAGGCAATTGCCGAATTTTTTGACCAGGAAGCAGCCATCATGGTCAGAGGATCAGGGACCGGTGCGATCCGTTACGCTCTGGCGGCAGCTGCGAAAGCAGGTGACAGGATTCTGATCCACGATGCGCCTGTCTATTCCACAACAACGGTCAGTATGGAGATGCTTGGACTGATTCCGGTTCGGGCAGATTTCAATGATCTGAATGAAATCAAGAGAGTTCTGAACGAAGAACCTGATATAAAGGTGGCACTGGTTCAGTATTCCCGTCAGCTGATTGACGATTCCTACGATATGAAAGAGGTTCTGCAGACGATACGGGAATGTAAGAATATCCCAATCGTGACGGATGACAATTATGCGGTTATGAAAGTAGAAAAGATCGGCTGCGAGCTTGGATCCGATCTTTCTTGTTTCTCGACTTTCAAGCTGCAGGGTCCTGAAGGAATCGGTGTTGTAGCCGGCAAAAAAGAATATATCGAGAAGATCAGGAAAATGCACTATTCCGGAGGCTGTCAGACGCAGGGCCATGAAGCAATGGATGTACTGAGAGGCCTGGTCTATGCACCGGTATCTCTGGCAATTCAGGCTAAGACAGGAGAAGAGATCCTTCAAAGACTGAAGAACAAAGAAGTACCCGGCATCAAAGATGCAACAATTGCCAATGCACAGTCAAAAGTATTGATTGTGGAATTGGAAACTCCGAATGCCAGAGAAGTATTGAAACAAGCGGAAAAGCTTGGCGCACTGCCCAATCCGGTCGGTGCCGAGAGCAAATACGAAATAGCTCCGCTGTTTTATAAAGTATCCGGGACATTTCTAGCCAAAGATCCTACACTGATCGACAGAATGATCCGGATCAATCCAAATCGCGCAGGTGCGGACACTGTGATTGAGGTATTGAGAAAGAGTATTGAAAGATCCGCTTAGAATGGAACAATAATGAAAAGAAGATTTATCGTGATTGTATTGGACGGCTTCGGAATGGGAGCCCAGAAAGACGCCGCCATCAAAAGACCGGGAGATGAGAGAGCCTGCACGATCGGCAGTATCCTGAAGGATCATCCCGACATGTATTTGCCGAATCTTGAAAAACTCGGCTTGATGAATGCCTATGGCAAGGAAAGTGAAATGATGAAGTTCAATCCGGAAGCCAACTTCGGCAAATCGGAACTGACTCACTTTGGCGCCGATACCTTTATGGGCCATCAGGAAATCATGGGAACTAAACCTAAGGATCCTGAGATCATGCCGTTCCAGTTAAAGGTCGATGTTGTTGCTGAACATCTTAAAGAAGCAGGACACAAGGTCGAGATCATCAACAGGGAGGGATTACGCTATCTAGTTGTGGACGACTACTGTACAGTGGCGGACAACCTGGAAGCCGATCTTGGCATGTGTTATAACGTCACGGCTCCGCTGGATTATCTGCCATTCGACAAGGAACTGGCTATTGCCAGAAAGGTGAGAGAAGTTGTCACCGTCGGACGTGTCATCGTCTTTGGCGGTACAGGCAACAACATGGATGATCTGTATGCAGCTGAAGAGATCCGTGACGGAAAATTCATCGGTATCGCTTCCGCCAAGTCCAAGTCCTATGATCAGGGCTATCAGTGTCTCCATCTGGGTTATGGTGTTGATCCAAACGTTCAGGCGCCGACGATTCTGACAGGTTCAGGTATTCCTTGTACACTGATCGGAAAAGTGGCGGACATCGTCCATAATGAAGCGGGTGTGTCAATTTCCTGCGTTCCGACTGCGGAATGTATGGACCATACACTTGAAGCAATGCGGTCCATGGATCAAGGATTTATCTGCACAAACATTCAGGAAACAGATCTGGCTGGTCATTCCCAGAGTTCCACCCGCTATAAAGAGATTCTGGAAATTGCCGATTACAAATTGCCTTTGATACTCAATGAAATGACCGACGATGATTTCCTGGTTATCATGGCCGATCACGGAAACGATCCAAATATCGGTCACTCCAAGCATACCAGAGAATGCGTTCCGCTTTTGATTCGCTACAGAGATGCAAAAGGAATACAGGTTGGTTTGCGCTCCACATTAAGCGATGTCGGTGCAACGGTTTGCGATTATTTTGGTGTTAAGGCTCCGCAGAATGGAACGAGTTTCTACGGATTATTCAAATAAAATGAACACGACAGTCAACACAGTTACAGGTCCGATCGATATCAATGAATTAGGGTTCATCTCTCCGCATGAGCACGTTCTTTATGCAGCCAGAGATAACTGCGAAGAGGCTGTTCTGGAAGAACTGAAAGACTACCGTCATTTTGGCGACAGAAAAGACGAAAGGATCTCGGTCTTAAAAGATCTGTCTTTAAAAAGCGGCGTCAACATTGTCTATGGTGCCGGATTTTATAAAGAACCGCGTCTTCCGCAGTTCATCAAAGAGAAAACAGTTGATGAACTGAAGGAAATGATCAAAAAGGAACTGCTGGAAGGAAGAGGCGAAGAACACATTAAAGCCGGGTTCATCGGTGAGGTCGGATCCAGTAACTATCAGGTATATGAGACTGAAGAGAAGGTGCTGCGGGCAGCCGGCAGAGCTTCCGCAGAGACCGGTTTTGGGATTTCTACACATACCGGCAGAGGAACGATGTATCGGGAACAGCTGGCTTTTTTTGAAGAAGAGGGAGCGGACCTGAGCCATGTGATTATCGGCCATCAGGATGTCTACCCGCGTCTTGAAGAGAGGATGGAAACGTATGAATACATTTTCTCCAAAGGAGCCGGTGTTCAATTCGACTGTTTTGGCAAAAGAGGTTTTTTTGAGATCGAACTGGATGTAGAGTATGGGCAGAAATTTCCATATGATGAAGAACGTGCAAAGATGATTAAACATTTTGTTGACCGCGGCTATATCAAGCAAATCTTCATTTCGTGTGACATCGACGGAAGAACTCTTTTGAAAAAATGGGGAGGATGGGGCTACAGCCATCTTCTTACTTCCGGACTGTTACAGTTAAGAAAGGCCGGTTTGAGCTGGGAAGAGATCGATCAGATCACGCATGTGAATCCGAGAGAGTTTTTAAGAGTAAGAAAATGAAAGATATCCGTACTTATTGCAAAGAAATACTGGGACTTGATTTGTATCTTGATGAGTACCTTTCTGAACTCGGAAAGGTCTTAAAGTCGAAAAAGACAAAAGAAGATAAAAAGACAATCTGTTTGATAAAGGAAACAGATGGATTATTTCGGATTCTGGAAAAGCAAGGGTACGACACAAAAGGAAAGAGGTCTTTTATCTGTTCATTAACTGAACGCTACATGAAAAAAGAATTGGATAAGACTCCTTTCGAAAGTTATCCTTTGGAAATGATCACCTTTGAGGAAGAGATCGAAAACCAATACCGTCTGGTTGACCTGATGCATAAGCACTTTGATGGTTTTCAAGCTCTGAATGAAGGTGATTACGGATGCCATATCAAATACGGCAGACCGGAAAGAACCGTTGAAGTTGAAAAGGTCCTGGCGGAGTATTTTGGTGCTGAGGACGCTGCTCTTGTCAGAGGAGGAGGAACCGGTGCAATCCGAGCGCTGTGTTTTGCCCTGATCCACAATGGAAGCAAGGTGTTGGTCCATGATGCTTCAATGTATATGACAACGCAGATCACATTGGAGGGTCTTGGCGCAGAATTGATCCGTGCAGATTTCAATGATTTTGAAAATATCCGCTTACGATTAAAAGAAGGCGTTGATGTTCTCTATATTCAAAGGGTACGTCAAAAGCTGAGTGATTCTTACGACACGGTAAGCATTATTAAAGAAGCTCGCAAGATTGATCCAAAGATCAGGATCCTCGTAGATGAGAATTATGCGGTAAACAAGGTAAGGTTTTTGGGAGCAGCAATCGGAGCTGACGCTTCTGCTTTTTCAGCTTTCAAGCTTATGGGAATCCCCGGAATAGGAATCATTGCCGGAAATAAGGATGTCATCGACATTGTTCACAAACAGAATTATTCCGGCGGCGGGCAGGTTCAGGGTCCTGAAGCTACTGAAGTTTTACGTTCTTTAGTGATCAATCCCGTACTGCTGGGTGTGCAGAACCGGTCGGTTGATGAAGTCGTCAGACGTTTGGAGAAAGGCGAAGTCAAGCATGTTGAAAAAGCATTGAAAGCCAATCTGGAAGAACGCATCATTCTTGTTAAGCTGGATCTGCCGATTGCCAGGGAAGTAATAAAAGAAGCAATCAAAAGAGGCGGCTTACCGCATCCGGTTGGATCAGAAAGCCGCTATGAAGTGCAAACACTGTTTTACCGAGTGGCTAAGGTAATGTTGGAAGAAGAACCGTTGTACGAAAAGTACGTCATAAGAATCAATCCGATGCGCTCTGGCCCGGAAACGGTTATTCGAATCCTGAAGGAATCGATCGAAGCTGTGCTTGGCTGATCGCTTCGGTCAGAATGAAACATCAAATAAGAAGGTATCTATCTTTGTCCCCCACACGATAAGAAAGGCGGAATATCATGTCCGCCTTTCGTTTTGAACAGGATAGATCAATGGCCCTTATGAAGATCTTTGGTTTTCAAATCCGACGTTTGTTCTGAATGTCTTAAACTCTTTAGGCACTGCAACATAGAAGAAACAGAATAGTCATAAGTGATGCTTGTATACAACAATAAAGGTGTATTGAAAACCTAGAAAAAATCCTGCGGCACATACTCCAACGGCTTAAGATTAATTGGTGTGACTGACATAATATAAGCAGTGTCTTACTTTTTTGTGTTACAATCCTAATTGATGGGTATTTATGAATACCCTCGAATCATGGTATTGAAAGTTAAGGAGTAAAACAAAAATGAAATGTAATCTGAAATGGATCAACATCTATAGCAACGAAACAGGTTATGTCGGCAAAGTATCTAAAAAAGAAGGCCACTTCATAAGTTCTCCGGACAAAGCCGGTGCCAAGACATACGTTTCTGAAAAAGCAGCGAACAAAGAAATCGAACTGCTGACTTCCATGGGCGAAGCAGAAAACAACCGTTTCGAAATCGAAGAAGCTTAAGAAAAGATCCTGAAAATATCCCTTGCGGATATTTTTCTTTTGCCTGAGAAAGAGTTTTACAACGGGCTGCTTGTAAAGATCTTGAATCTTTACAAAGCATACGAAAATACGAAACACAACACACAGAAATCTCTGTGTGTTTTTTAGAATATGATTCGTTTCGTTTTTTAAGTTACAGAATTGTTAAAGTTAGCCTGTATTCAAATTCAATAGGAAAATCAGACAAGAATATATATAATGAAAGCGTAGATAGCAAGTTACATCGAACAATCTGAGAAAGAAGGACGATTTTTTGTCGTTGTTTCAAAAAGGAGGAATTATGGCAAGATCATCCGTCATAGTAAAAAAGAGAATCCTGAGGATCGCTTTCTTATGCGTTCTGCTGCTGGGGCTTGTCGCCTGCAGCGATACCGGCAATCGGCCATATGAACCGGATACGCCGGCGCCTGCAGCGCATGAGGGTGTCTTTGTCTGTGAAGAGAGTTCTTTGACCTTTAACGGTGACGGCCAAAGTATCGTCCTTTCTTTGAAAGGCGATATCAGCGATCTGTTTGAACTGGAGGAGGGCGAGTATGAAGGAAGCTATGTCTTCCTGTCCGGTGATCTGCCTCCCCAGGGTTCCGTCCCGGTGCGCTATGATACGGCTCATGAACTAAAGATCGATCTCACGGTCAACGGGGAAGACTATGCCCGCATCTTTACGCTGGGCCTTGCCTCAAAGGACGGAAAGACTGCCACGGTCGGAGTGGATGTAGTAAAGGAAAATGAGATCCCTTTCTTATTTGAGAAGGACGGTGTCAATTACAGCGTTGTGTTTGTAAAGGAGTAAAACAATGAAACGTATTATTTTACTTGCGGTTTTATTATTCTGCATTGTCGGCTGTGCCTCAGCAGCCCCGTCGGAGCCTGCTTCAAAACCGGAGGCGCCGGCGCAGACCATTGAGGTGAAAGAACCTGAAGAAAGCATATTTGATAAGAGCCTGGCCCGGAATGAGGAATTTGCGCAAATCGAGCGTTCCCATCCGATCGCCGGAACAGGCAATGAATCAGCGGATCTGAATTTCGCGGATTTCGATTTTTATAATGAGATCCTGGCTAACGGCATTCCTGAAGGAGCGTACTGGCCGATCATACGGGAAATGCCCGGCACATGGAAGTACATGCTGCAGGTCCGTCAGGACAGTTCCGGTAAGGACATGTATTTTGATGAACTTGGCTATGCCGATTTTGTGATCGATTATGACAGGGAGATCATTTCCTTGTCTTTGCATCCGAGACTGGCAAGCGATGGCTATGAGGTCTGGGAAGAAAGCGACGAAGAAGTCGGCTATAAACCGTTTGAAGGTCTGCCGGAGAATTACGGCATCAAGCTGATCGGCAATGACTGCGTCTTATGGATCGGTGAATACTACGCCTATGAGGGCAGAGAATACGTCTATGGCGAATTGTATATGTCGGAAGAAAACTATGCGGTTTTCCTGATGATCAGAGGACAGCAGTAGGTGAAGGAACGTTCCGACAATATCATTAAGAAAGGCAATCGTTACAGCTGGGTCATCGAATTGCCGATGTTGAAAAATCTCTTCCTCCTTTTCGAAGTGTGGAAGGTTTTGGGCATCACCTATGTGCTGATGCTTTTTGTCACTCTTTTGATCAATCTGTTTAGTGGGGGCGGCATGGATGGAATGATTTCTGCTTCCAAAGCCTCCACGATCGTTTTGGCGATCCTGCTGGTTCTCTCGCTCCCGGCCTACTATCTGGTGACCAGAGCCAATAACGGAAAGTATACGGTCTTGTTTGAAATGGATGAAAGAGGGATCGATCATACCCAGATCAAGACCGATAAGGCAAGGGCCATGGAAGTGCTGACGATGCTGGCGGGGGAAGCTTCCGGCAACAAGACGACAAAAGGGGCCGGCATCCTTTCGGCGGCCGGCGGCAGTCTGTATTCGCCGTTTGTCTCCATCAGAGAGATCAGGACGGATCCCGAAAAGAAATTGATTCGTCTGCAAAGCCTTCTGATTTCCAATCAGGTCTATACAGAAGCAGAAGATTATGATTTTGTCTTAAACTACATTGTCGATCATTGCCCGAAAGCCCGGGTGAATTGAAATCGGCAGAAAAATGTGAAAAGAAAAGCCCCCGTTATCATCCTTCCGGGGGCAGTTCTTTTTTGATTATTTAAGGGGATAAATATATACGATACAACTAATTATAGGGGGCTAGTATCGGCAAGGCCTCACTTCCTTGCATCCTTATAGTACTAAAAATCTATATCAGGATTATGTTTAAATTATGGTAAATTATGTTAAATCGGCTACCGGTATAAAAAAGAGGGCAAAATGAAAGACACAGGTTCTTCTTTCATTTATGATGAAAGAGTGTATAATTGGAAATACTACGTTAAAAAAGGAAGCATTACACTATGAACATCAAAAAAGGGATCAGACTGATTGCCATCGGCTTTCTGTTCACTCTGATCAATATAAACGTCACGGTCAATGAGCACGTGATCAATATCATGCCGGATTTTGTCGGCTGGATCCTGATCGGCATCGCCTGCACGAAGCTGGGCGATTACGTCAAGGGCAAGCCTTTCTATATGATCGGCGCCATTCTGCTTGGCATATGCAATCTGGCGATCGCTCTGGTCACTCTGTTTCTGCCGAAGATGGATATCACCATCTATAAGACAGGCGTTTCCGTCCTGACGATCATCTATGTGTTTGCCTTGCTGACACTGATCGAAAAGATCGGCAAAGACAAGGAATACAAGGATGCCGGTTCGATCCGCATCCTCAAGTATGTCTATCTGATCGTCTTTATCCTCTTCCAGGCAATGACCTTTGCGGCTTCTTATCTGCCGGTCAATGTCCTGGCCTTCATCGTTTCGATCAGCGGTCTGACAGCTTTGGTCACGGCGATCATCACGGCGGTCGTCCTGTTCAGGATGTCGATCTTAATGGAAGATTGAAGAAAGAAAAAAACAGGGCCATCCGCAGATGGCCTTTAGTATGTTATAGAATAACCTTTCGGATACAGGACCTGGCTAGAAAACGACCAGGTCTTTTCATTTTCAATCAGTTCGGGAATATTCAGCGGCAGGGATCCCTGCGGGCTTTCCTGTCCATAGAGGACCAGACCGGCGGCAAGCAGATTGAGCGGAACGGAAGGCCAGACCTCAGGCGTGTATGTTAAAGGGGGATACATCCTGGCGGCATAATAACAGGCTGCTTTGGCATCGGTCTTATAGCGGGCGAGATCATATGGAAGCTGGCAGGACAGCAGGATCGTTTTGATGCCTCTGTCTTTGGCTTCCTTTATCGTCAGATCAAATATGTAGGCAACGGTTCCGGAAAGATCTTCTGCCGTATCCATTTGAGAGACAAGAAGGACCTTGTCTTTCTTTTTCAGTTTCGGCAGGATATTTTTACTGAAGTCCTTTTTATTTGTATCAGATGAGAAACAATAGATCTCCATATCCTCTGTTCTGGCAAGAAGTCCCTGATCGGCTAAAAGATCACGCAGATAGATCAGGCTGTTGTATTGACCCTTGTTGGAAACTAAGACCAGAACTTTTTCCTTTTCTTTGATCGGCAAAGCGTCATTGTTTTCTACCAGGGTAATCGCCGATTTGGCGATGGCCAATCCTTCTTTTTGATGAGAGAGACTTCCGACATTGTTTGTGTGATGGATCTCACTTTCTTCAAAGAGTCCTTTGTCTTTCTTTAATTTCAGAATGCGGCGCACGGCTGCATCGATCGTCTCTTCCTTGATCTGTCCTTCTTCGACAAGATCGCAGATCATCGTGATGTAGTTTTCCAGCTTCTCTATATACAAAGGAATGGAGACCCGCTCATTGACCGGCATCAGCAGGATGTCGCAGCCGGCGTTGATTGCCAGACGGGCCACATCTTTCTTGCTGAAGTATTTTCGTATGGCATCCATGTTGAGGGAATCGGTGATGACCACCGAGTCAAAACCAAGATCGTTTCTTAAGATGCCGCCGATGATCTTTTCGGAAAGGGTTGCCGGTAAGATCACACCCTTGTACTTTTCCTCTTCGATGGCCGGGAACTGGATATGGGCGGTCATGATTAGATCGCTTCGTTCTTCGATGCCGGCCTTGAAAGGTTCCAGTTCAAAATCAAGGATCTCTTCATAGGTCTTATCGATGCGGGGCAGGCCATAGTGGGAATCGGACGAGGTATCGCCATGGCCAGGGAAGTGTTTCAGGGTGGATAGGACGTTTTGGGAATGAAGGCCTTGGATGAAGGCTCTTGTCATATTGGCAGTCAGTTTCGGATCATCGGAGAAGGAACGGATGCCGATGACGGGGTTTTCGGGATTGTTGTTGATGTCAGCGACCGGGGCAAGGTCGAGGTTGATGCCTAGGTCGAAGAGCTCTTCGCCGATGATGGAGGCATAGCGGTATGTTGTTTCTTCCTTATTGGCAGCACCGAGAGAAAGATTGCCCGACAGGATCGTCGAAAAAGGAATGCGGTTGATGCTGCCGCCTTCGTGGTCGATGGCAACGAATAGGGGCAGGTGTCCTGCTTCTTTGTTGACGCGTTTGATGTCGTCGATCAGTTGAATGCTCTGATCGTAAGAGACGAAATTGCCGCCGAAGAGGATGATGCCGCCAAAGCCGTTGCCGGCAATGAGTTTTGTATAGGCCTCATTCAATTCCGTGAGGTAACTGAAACAGTCATCGCTGTAGAAAGTCTCGTAGCGTATCGATGGCATCAGCATCTGTGCCGCTTTTTCTCTTAAGGTCATTTGATCGATCATCTTGTCCGTTTCGTCTTTCTTGATAGCGCAGGAATAGAAGGACAGACTCAGAAAAAGACTGAGGACTGTCAAAAGGAATCTCTTCATATTTTAATTGTACCGTAAATGGTAAGAGGCGATGAAACGGCCAAAATGTGGAAAAAATGTGGAAAAGTGTCGAAATTTAACAAATATGAGGGAAAAAGTGAGAGAAAAGTGAGAAACGGAAAGGGTGAAAGAAGACTATCATCATATTTGAGGAAAGAAGATGTATCCTCTTGTGACTTGCGAAAGAGATAACTCCCAAGTAGTACAACATTGTTCAATAGATCATCACTCCTGATTACTTTATGTAAGATGATCCGGTACTTTCCCAGGTCACAAATAGAAAGGGACGAATGAACGTCCCTTTCTTTCGCTGTAAGATTATTTTTTGTAGACACAGCGGCCGCCGAGGTAGGTCGCAGCAATGGAAATATCGTGTATGTGCCTTGGCTCGACACTGAACGGGTCTTCCTTCAGGACGACGAAGTCGGCGAGATAGCCTGCCGCGATCTTTCCTTTGATGTCTTCTTCAAAGCTCGCATGGGCGGAAGCGCTGGTGAAGGAATCGATGGCTTCCTTGACAGAGAAGGCCTGATTTTCAAGATATGGTCCGGTGCCGTCGATCGATGTACGGGTCACCGCGCATTCCATGCCCCGCAAGGCATCCGGCAGTTCAACCGGGGCATCCGATCCGTTGGAGACCCATAGGCCGTTGTCTTTCAGGGTCTTCCAGGAATAGGAAGTCGAGGCCAGATCTTTGCCAACCCTGTCTTCCACGATGTGGTTGTCATAGTCAAGGAAGATGGATTGTGCATAGATGTGGGTATTCAAGCGGATCATGCGTTCCAGCTGGTCCTGGCGGGAGATCTGACAGTGGACGATGCCGTGACGGTGGTCAGTTCTCGGATATTCATTCAAAGCCTTTTCGATGGCGTTGAGGACCTTGTCCAGGCAGGCATCGCCGATGGCATGAACGGCGACATGCATATCATGTTTATTGGCGTAGGAGATCATCTGATCGAACTGTTCATCGGTGAATAAAGAGAAACCGCAGGTGGATGGATCATCGGCGTAGGGTCTTGACAGATGGGCTGTCCGACCGCCCAGGGAACCATCGCCCAATAGCTTCAATGGTCCGATCTTGAACATCGTATCGCCTTTGCCGGAAACGTTGCCGCTTTCCACAAAGCGCTTGAATTCCTTGAGATCGGTGAAGTTGGACTGTTCGTAGACGCGGACAGTCAGCTTGCCTTCTTCTTTGAGTTCGTTGAAGGCTTCGTTGACGACTTCAAAGGGGATCTCACGGTAGACGCAATAGTCATCGCTCTGACAGGAAGTGATGCCATAGGTATTCAAAGCCCTGGATCCGGCTTCGATCATCTTCTTAAGTTCATCCTTGTCAGGAAGCGGGATGAACTGATCGACCAGGTCGATGGCGTTGTCGTAGAACAGACCGTTATCAAAATCGATGGCGCCGCCTAAAGGAGCGATCGTGTCTTTATCGATCTTGGCGATCTCCAGCACCTTGGAGTTGACCACGCAGCAGTGACCGCAGGCCCTTGTCAGCATGATCGGCAGATCTTTGCATACGGCATCGAGGTCGTGTTTGTTTGGCATGCGCCTGACATCTTCAAAGTAGTCCTGATTCCAGCCGCGGCCTCTGACCCAGGCGCCATTGGAGAAATCATGTTCCTTAATAAAATCAGACAGATACTCCATCATTCCCTGTAAGGAAGAGGTGTTCTCGTTGAGCTTGGCCATGATCAGTGACTGGCCGAAGTTGAGCAGATGCATATGGGAATCGTTGAAGCCGGCACAGACAAAGTGACCGTGCAGGTCGACTTTTTCACAGTCGTTTAATTCCGGAATCTGATCGTATACTTCTTCGATCTTTGTATCATTGACCAGAAAGGCTTTCGCAAAGCCTTCCCCGGTATAGACCTTGGCATTCAGGTACAGCTTGGCGA
>ONXX01000025.1 GCA_900321955.1 uncultured Bacillota bacterium
ATCAAGCTTGCCAAGGACACCAAAGAAAAACATCCCGATGAAAATGTCTACATCTTAGGCATGCTGGTGCACAACTCTTTCGTATCGGATGAGCTTTCCTCCTTAGGCATTATCACTTTAGATGACTCCAAGTGCTCCAAAGCGAAACTGCTTGATCAGATCGACGAAGGGATCGTCATCTTCACTGCCCATGGCATTTCCGATGCCATCAAGGAAAAGGCTGTTAAAAAAGGTCTTGCCTATGTCGATGCCAGCTGTGTCGATGTCTTAAAGACCCAGAACATCATCAAAGAAAAACTCAAGGAAGGCTACGAGGTCATCTACTTCGGCAAGAAGAATCATCCGGAAGCCGAAGCCGTCATTTCCATTTCCGACCGCATTCATCTGGTCGATGGCGAAGAGGCTTTGCGAAGTCTTCAGATCGGTAATCCAAAAGTCTTTCTCACCAATCAGACCACGATGTCCTATCTGGAGCTCAGCGATCTTTTCGCGATCGCTAAGAAGCTTTATCCCGGCATCCTGATCCAGGAAGAGATCTGCAACGCCACTTCTTCCAGACAACTGGCAATCTCCAAACTGGAAGATTGCGATGTCTTATACGTCGTCGGCGATGTCAAATCCAACAACACGGCAAAACTGGTCGATGTCGGCAAGAAGCACGGCATAAAAAAAGTTCTGCTGATACAGAACTATAAAGATATCGATTTAAACGATCTGCAAGGAGCCCGCAAGGTCTATGTCACCGCCGGGGCTTCCACCCCGCCCTTGCTGATCAACGAGGTGATCTCCTACTTAAACTCGGAAACGGGCAATCAGCTTGCGTAAGGAAATATCCTTGATGCCGAAGATCTTCTGCGGCAAGCCCATGCGCACCGTGATCACATAATAAATACTCACCATGATCAGACCGAGCACGCCCATAATGGCAATGTCGATGATGCGGCTGTCAAACTGGAACGGTATGATGCTTCGCAAAGCAAAAGCCGGAATGACCATGATCAGGGAAGCGATCAGCGTTTTGATGAAACGGCGGGTCGCTCCTTTTACATTGATGCCGAAGTTTTTGCGAAGAGCCATAAAATACATCACGATCTGGATCACATAATACAGACCGGAAGAATAGATCATGCCATAGGCACCAAAGGCACCGACCAGCGGGAAGAAGGTAATGAACTTGACGATAAAGGAAATGATCAGGGTAATGATCGCATCCTTTCGCAGCTTCAAAGACATCATGATCGAAGAGAAGATCGGGGCGATCGTTCCCAAAAAGATCTGAATGTTGGATACCGCGAACAGTTTTGCGCCAAGATCAAGATTGCGGTTGCCGTACATAATGAAATAAATGTCTCTGGCAAAGAAGATAAAGACCATGATCATCGGCACCAGGATGTAGATCGAAGTGTCCAGGATCTGATTGATCTGTCTGGTGATCTTGCGGTTGTCTCTTTCTTCCAGGGATTCGCTGAGATACGGAACCATGCCGGAACCAAAGCCGATAGCCAGTACCGAAGGAATATTGGAGATCTTGGCGATATTCGCCTGTAAGATGCCCGAAGCAAGCTTGGCCTGTTCATAAACGCCGGGACCATTGACCTTGGTCATGTGATCCAGGAAGAAGGTCGTATTGACCAAAGGACCGGCCGTGCCCAAAAAGGAGATGATCACATAAGGAATGCCTAAGAAGAGGATCTCCTTGATAATCTCGCTTTGCGTCTTGGCCGCATCATTCTCCTGTGTTTTGGCCAGTTTCTGTACATGTGCTACATCACTGCGGCTTAAGATCCTGGTGAAGGCATAGGCTGCAAAAGCGCCCAAGGATGCTGCTGCGATGGCTACAAAGATTGCCCAGATGCTTTCAAAATGAAGGATCGAGACAAAGAGCCAGGCAAAGATGATGATCGAAAAGACGCGGACAAACTGTTCCAGCACCTGCGAGGAAGCGTAGAGATCCAGACGTTTGAGACCCTGGATGTAGCCGCGCAAGGCACTTAACAACGGCACGATGATGACCGCCACTGTCAGGATGTAGAACATCTTCTTCAGATTGAGGATGTCGGTTTCCGGTGCTGAAATGCCCAAAGACTGTCTGGCCAAAGGACCGGCCATTAAAATGAGAAAGAAACCGGTCGCGGCACTTAAGCCTAAAACGACGGAAGTTCCCATCTTGCGGACCAATAAGACTGTCTTGTAATCGCCTTTGGCATAATACTTGGCAACCAGAGAAGCGATCGCAAACGGAATGCCGGCCTGCGATATCTGAAGCAAGAGATCGTAATAGGTATAGACGATCGAATAAAAAGCCATATTCGATTCGCCGGCAATCGCCGAAAGCGGCGAATAATACAGTAAACCGAGAAGCTTAGAGACAAAAATACCAAAGGAGCTCGTTAAAGCTCCGATCAGTAATGATTGTTTCATCTTCTCTTTGTTCATTGTTCAGCCTCATAGCTCGCATCGAGCTGGAAGTATTCAGAACGGGTAATCGAATAGTCGGCGTTCTTGAACTGAACAAAGATGTAAAGCGTCGTCTGCGGTTCCTTGGAGACACCGGATACGACAATGCCCTTTACAAAGCCGTCATCAATGTTGGCCTGATTGGGCACCATGTTGTATTCCTTGTCTTCAAAGATGCCGACATTGGCTGCCATGTTGTTTCTATAGTCGACCCCCTTCTCAATGCCCAGTATTTCGATGTCGTACATCGCAATGCGGGGATTATCGATCGTGATGTAGTGGCGGTAACCGTTTTCGATCTTTGCCATTTCTACGCCAATATCAAAATAATTGGAAGTCGTCTGAAAACTTTCATGCTCATTGATCATTTCGATAATATACATATATCTGTCGTCCGGGTTTGCCATCTGTTTGCCGTCGTCATCACAAGCGCACAAGGTAAACAGAAGAAGGACGACAAGTAAAAACTTTTTCATTTTAGAATTCGATTGCGTAGTAGAATTTCTTGCCTTTCTTTATGATGGTAAGTTCCTTGTTAAAGGCATTTTCCTGTTCCAGGACATAGCCCATATCGGTGATTTTTTCACCGTTGACCGAAATGGAAGAACCCTTGATCAGATCACGGGCTTCGCGGTTGGACTTGCAGGCACCGATCGATACCAAAGCATTGATCAAAGGTGTGCCGCTTTCCAGTTTTGTTCTTTCCAGATCGGCCGTTCCCTGTTTGAGCTCTTCATAAGTCAGATCCTTGAGATTGCCCTTGAAGAAAGTCTCGGCGATCTTGACAGCGGAATCATAGGCTTCTGAGCCATGCAGGAATGTGATAACCTCTCTGGCCAGAGCCTTATGAGCCTCACGCAGTTCCGGATGTTCGTTATTGGAGACTTCCAGTCTTTCGATCTCTTCTCTTGGAATTTGCTGTCTTCGGAATTAATGAAGAACTGGTACATTTCATAGGCGGATGTCTTGTTGATGTCAAGCCAGATAGCCTTGCCGTTGGTCTTGCCGAACTTCTGGCCGTCAGACTTTGTAAGCAAAGGCATCGTGAAACCATAGGCCTCCTTGCCAAGCTTCTTTCTGATCAGTTCAATACCGGCAGTGATGTTGCCCCACTGGTCCTGACCGGCAACCTGCATCGTGACACCGCGGTTCTGATACAGGTGCAAAAAGTCATATGCCTGCATCGTCATGTAGGAGAATTCGGTATAGGTAATGCCTTCATCAAGTCTTCTTCTGACGATATCCTTATTCAGCATATAGCCGATATTGAAGAACTTGCCGACATCTCTCAGCCAGTCAATGTAGCTGAAATCCTTGAGCCAGTCGTAATTGTTGACGACTTCAAAACCAAAGACCTTCTCCGCCTGTGCTTTCAGACATTCGAAGTTGTGGTTGACTTCTTCAACAGTGATCATCGGACGCTCTGCATCCGGTTTCGGATCACCGATCAGACCGGTTCCGCCGCCGACCAGAAGGATCGGATTGTGTCCGGCGTCTTTCAGCCTTTTGGAGATCAGAAAAGATGAAAAGTGACCGATATGCAAAGAGTCACCTGTCGGGTCGGTGCCGATGTAGAACGTCACACCGCCTTTATTCAAAAGATCCCTGATCTCGGGTGAAGACTCATCCTTGATGAGCCCGCGCCATACTAAATCTTCATAAATTCCCATAATATCAATACCCTATTCCTTTGTTGTCTGTTTCGGAGAATACAATGCGCTTAAGCGTTTCTCCTTTTCTTCTACCTGCTCATCTTTGAGCATTTTGGTCATCAAACGCATCGAAATCGCACCCAGGTCATAAGACGGTACGACGAACGATGAAATCTCCGGCCTCACAGAAGAAGTATACTTGCTTTCGTTCATACAGACAAGTTCCATTTCATCCGGAATGCTGATGCCGCAGCCTTGTCCGGCATTCAGCGCCGCCATGGCTTGCGAGTCACGGTTGGCGATAAACACCTGATGTTTGTGTGTTTTGAAATACGATTTCAGGAATTTATAGGTCGAACGGTTGTCTTTGGAAACTTCGATATAACCCTTATATTCCTTGCCGAATTTCTTGAATGCTTCTTCAGCACCGCTCTTCATCAATTGTGAAACGACATCGTTTCGATGATCCTGCAGAATCGCAATGTCTTCGATGCCCTTGTTCAGATACGTCTCGCAAAGTTCACAGACTGCCTTTTTGTAATCGACATAGACGGAACAGATATTGTCCGAAGAAATCTGTGAGCACATGACGACCATCGGGATATTGTATTCATCCAGAAGTTTGAGCGAATCATCAAGATCCTTGTCGGCATAGATAATGACGCCGTCGACTCTGGACTTGATCACTTCGTCGATGATTTCCTTGATGTCGGTGACACCTTCCGTGATGGTGTGCAGGTAAACGGAATAATCATAGATCTTGGCGACGTCGCAAAGACCGTTGATGACTCTGCCTGAAAATGACACGGAAGTCGAAGGGATGATCAGACCGACTGTCGTCGTGCGCGACAGTGCCAGGCCCTGCGCGATCGCGTTTGGCCGATAGCCGAGCTTATTGATCGCTTCTTCAACTCTTCTTCTGGTATCTTCCTTGACAACTGTCGAGCCGTTGATGACTCTGGATACGGTCGCAAGAGAAACATTGGATTCTTTCGCTACTTCATAAATAGTTACTTTTTTCATTTATCTTCACTTTCCGGCGTTAGCCAATCTTTCAGGATCGCAAGAGCCTTTTCCGCTACATCGACAACACCTTCCTTGGCTTTGTCTACGGTCGCTTTGACGTCCTCTCTGTTCATAAAATTATTTATTTCGTCGCCGACGCTGCTGATGATGTCATCAATCTGGCGTTTGGCGTCTTCAACATGGTTTGATTCTTTCGGCTGAGTTTCTTCTTCCTTTGCCGGCTGAAGACTCTCGATCTTTTTGACCGCATTGTCGTAGAGCTCTTTCGATCTTACTTTGACCATTTCCACGGCTTTGGCGATCTCTTCTTCATTTCTGTCTGTATCCAGCATCTGCGAAAGTTTAGCAGATGCGTCATTGAAAACCTTGACTGCCTTGTCTTTGATCAGGATCACCTTTTCAGCGATCTCGTCATCGCAGTTTTCAGATGATTGGGTGAGTGTTTCGACCTTGTTCTTAAGATCCTCGATGACTTCCTTCACCGATTCCTCGATATGCCTTTCTTCCACTTCAGCCTCCGATGATGTCTTCCGGACTAGGTTCCTTCAGTTCTTTTTTCTTGTCAGCGTCGTTATTGTTGATGAAAGCGACGACTCTCTCCTTGATATCGTCGGCATTTTTGACGACAAATTCCTTGGCATCCTTAACGGCAACAAGCGTCGCATCATGCGCCTTATCAACCGTTTCGGAAACCTTGGCAACGGTATCTAACGGTGCCTGGACCTTTTCAATCGAGCGGTCGACCAGATCGATCGTTGTCGGGATCTTGACTAACGTCAGATCCACACTGGAAAGCACCTTGATCAGTTTGATAAGCAGTATGATTACACAGACCAGGCAGGCTGCCCCCAGAATCGGGATCAGATCTCTGCTCAAATCTCTAAAAGCAATAATAAAAGCATCCATAATATCACCTTCCTTACCAGTATTCTAATCGATTATGAAAAACTTTTCAATAACTTGTATGCCTTTACAAACAAAAAGGAACTAAATCAGTTCCTTTACTCTTTCTGCGATATTATAGATGTCTTTGCTGGACATGAAGACAAGGCATTCACCCTTGTATTTTGCCAGCATCTTCGCCCCTTCATCGTTCTCCGGCAAGATGATGCTTCCCGGGATCATGTTGGCCAGATAGGTGATATCGATGTCCGTTCCATCCTGCTTGTCATCGATCGATGTGAAGTCCAGCAGGTAGATCTCATCGGCCTCTTCGAGGGCTTCCTTGAACTGTTTTGCGAAGTACAGGACCCTGGAAGCACGGTGCGGTTTGAATATGGCAATGATCTTGCGGTTGGGATAGCGCTTGCGGGAAGCCTCGATCGTTACCTTGACTTCCGTCGGATGATGGGCATAGTCATCGACGAAGATCGTATCCTTGTATTCTTCAATAATGTAGCGTCTCTTTGGTCCGACGTAGCTGTTCAAAGCTTCTTCCACCTTATCCTGATCAAAGCCCATGTGATGAGCCAGCGCCAGGACGCCGAGCGTATCGATCAGAAGATGATCGCCGACAAACGGAACACTGTAATGATGGATCACTTCTCCTTTAAACAGGAAATCAAACTGCGATCCCTTGGAATCCGCCTGCAGATCGGCAATTGAATAATCATTCCCTTCATTCAGGCCGAAAGAATAAGCTTCAACCGGGAACTGCAGCTTCCTGCACCAAACATCATCACCATGATAGAAGACAGTCCTGGTAACATTGTTCACAAATTCCTGGTAGGCATTGAAATAATCTTCCTCATCCTTGAAGTAGTCGACGTGGTCGATCTCAATGTTGGTGATGATCGCATAGGCCGGTGCATAGGCGGCAAAATGACGGCGGAACTCATCGGATTCGACGCAAAGATACTCGCTGTCCTTGCTCAAGTAGCCTTCCCCGTCGCCGATCAGATAGCCGGTCTTCTTAAAGGCGGAAACAACCGTCTTGGCGATCGTTGTCGTGGTGGTCTTGCCATGCGATCCGGCAATACTGATGGAAATATAGTTTTTCATCAGTTCACCCAAAAACTCGTGATAGCGGTAGCACTTGCACAGTTTTCTCGCTTCAATAACTTCCGGGAAGTCCTCTAAGAAGGCATTGCCGATAATGACCGTATATTCCGGTTTGATATTGTTCGGATCAAAAGGAAGGATCCGGATCCCCCTTCTGACTAATTCATCTTCCGTAAAAAAATGCTTCGACTGGTCGGAACCGCATACCTCATAGCCAAGCTCATGAAGCATGACCGCCAGTGAAGCCATTCCGGTACCTTTAATACCGATAAAGTAATACATTATTCTTCCTCTCCGTAGGAATTAAAGAGATTGATCTCTTCGTTTTCATCTTCCAGATCATCGTAGGTATGTTCATCATAGCCATAGTCCTCGTCCAGAAGACGATGCAGTTCTTCCTCGTCGGAAGCCGGGATGGTCTCAAAAAGATCCGGATGATCTTTCTCATAATCGGAACGGTTGCCGTAGCCATAGATCGGTGAAGTGATGATCTCGAGGTGAGAGGAATCCGGCTTGTTGATGAGCGCTTCGTCGACAGAGACCGAGGTGTTGGTCTCGACTTTGCTTTCTTTGATCACACCAAAAATCGGCGAGATCTGGGAAGAGAATTCATAATCACCGTAAACGTTCTCTTCTTGTTTTTTCTCGGGTTTCTTCTTTTTTTCGTTGAGATCGATAAATGCAGACTTCTCCTGCTTGCGGTAGAGGATGTCTGCTGCCTTGACTGTATTCTCCTGTTTCTTTACCGGCTTGACTTCCTGTTTCGGTTTTTCATAGACCTCATCGTCTTCGTCTTCCGGTTCAAAAAGAATATCCAGAAATTTCCTTTTAATATCGCTCTTCATTCTTCACCTCTTTTATTCATTCTACAACATTTTAACAACGTGAAACAGTTTATTCGGAAGCACCGGTATCTTCTTTGCCGATCACCAGGTCGTTGACGTTGCCGTTGACGGGCATGATCGTTTCAAACAGATTGACCTGCTTCTTTTCATAGTCGACTTCATTGCGCTTGGAGTAGGCAGCGATCACGTCATTTTCTCTGACGATCGCTCCTTTCGCCATCAGAAGGATGCGCGAAGAGACCGCTACGATGTCGCTTCTTGTCCCATAGCCATAGAACAGCAGGTCCTTGGAAGCAAAATAGGAAAGATAACGGTCTTCATAGGAATAAACCCGATAGAGAAAATCACGGCTCTGCCCTTCCGCATCGACATAGGCTGATCTTCTTTCATAAACCAGTTTTGACTTGTCGAAAAAATCCTCGTTTGTCAGATCGGCATCGGGATAATAGCGGTCATTGATGATGCCGGAAATATTGACATCCATGACAAAGTTCGATGAATTATACGAAAAACGGGAACTTAATTCATTTCCTTCCAGTTCCCCCGTATCACTTGGCAGATAATAATCGACATAGTGGCTGTAGTTGTTGCGGCGTATTCTCTCATTGCTCTGTTCGCTTGAAAAAACAGCGTCCAGTTCACTCGACAGATCTTCTGAAGCCGTGCAGCCGCATAAGATGATACACAACAAAAATACTATGACTCTTCTCACAGCATTATTCTAACATACTATGATTCTTAAAACTAAAATAGCTGCTTTTCCCGACAATGATATGATCGACCAGGGGAATGCTGATCATGCGGCAGGCCTGCGAGAGCTTATGGGTGAGTTCCCTGTCGGCAAAGGAAGGCGTCACATCATCACTTGGATGGTTGTGGGCAACCAGGATGCCCGAAGCCTTCATGAGGATGGCCTTGCGCAGGATCTCATCGATTCCGATCGTCGCCGTATTGCGGTTGCCCTTATACATGACTTCCGATTTAATGATGGCGTTGCGGGCATTGAGATAGATGACGAAAAACTGTTCCTGCACGCTAAAGCCCAGATTGAAGCGAAGCCAGTCGACAACCTTGTTGGGCGAACTGAGTTCCGCCTCCGAGATGCGGTCGACCCGGCTCAGCCTTCTTGCGATTTCCAGTATCGCCATCAGTTCCAGAGCCTTGGCATCCTTGATCCCCTTGATCGAAACCAGTTCTTCATAGGACAAGGACGGCAGGTTGCAGAAGCCGTTGGCCGCTTCGATGACCTCCTGCGCCAGCTGAAATACGTTTTTATCCTTATAGGCACTTTTAATGATCAAAGCCAAAAGTTCATTGTCGCTGAGGGAATTGATCCCGTAAGTCAAAGCCTTCTCACGAGGCATCATCCTATCTTTCACAGTGGAAACGCTGCCTTTCCAGTTCTTCGATCGTCTTCTGCAATGAATAACTGCCGTCAATTGCCAGACCATAGTTTCGTATCAATCGGTTTTCTTCCAAATGACAGGAAGAATCAAACTGCTTCTTCAGATCGGCAAAGTATTTTTCGTTTGCCACAGCCTTGGCGGGCAAAAGAAAAGACTCAACGACTTCGATCATCGTGATCGTATCGTTTCGCGCGTAGAGATTGAGCGTCAGAGAATCTTCTTTGTCATAGCGGCTGCAGGAAGCGCTGTTGTCTTTGACACAGCCGCTTAAAAGAAATATGAGAATCAGGATCTTGGTTTTCTTTTCCATCTGCTTGTGATCAGATGATAAAGCGCAATACCGACGAAAGCACCGGAAGAATCGATCATCACGTCTTTAAAAGCACAGAAGCGGCCCGGCACAAAAAGCTGATGAAGCTCATCGGAACAGGCATATAACATGGAAAACAAAAGCGGATACAGGATCGTATTGGTTTTGTAATATCCTTCGTAGTTGACTTTGGCAAGGATGCCCAGGATCATGAACTCGGTAAAGTGAGCCAGCTTGCGGATGAAATGTCCATAGCGGGCAAAGAATTCTTCCAGTTCGATATGGCCGGAAGGAAAAAGAAAGCTGTATACCCGATAGATCAGCTCTGTTGCCAGATTGGAACTTGCTTCCGATTCCAGCTGAGGCTGGGACGACATATAGAAAATCAGCGCCATCCAGGCCAGCAGGAAAACGATCCTGAATCCTTTTTTCACGATACAATGATAACACTATCTCAATAAGTCCAGCACCTCGGCATCTTCATTGAGCCTGGCTGTTTTATTGTCATCATAGGATCCGTTGTCGGAAACAAGACTCAATGTGCCGATCATCAGCGCCTTATTCAGGATATTGACATGTTCCTTGCCTAAGGCAATGGAGACGATACCGATGCGGCTGTCGCTGTCATAATATCGGATCGGCTTGCCTTGGCTGTCAAATAAACCGATCACCCGGCAATCCTCGATCAGAAGATCCGAATAAGCCTTTTCGCTTGTCTTAAGGCTTAAATAGATATCGGCATTCGTGTTGACTGCCAGGGTCGCCGCGTTGAACTTCACTTCGCCTGCATAGAGATCATAACTGGCTTCCCCCTGCTTAAGCAGCGTCAGGGAAAGATCCCGGATATCCTCTTCCAGGGCGCCCTTATAGATCAGGGAACCCTTGGCAAGCGAATAGGATAATTTGACATACTTGCCGATGATATCCTCTTTTGAAAGATAGACATCATTGCTCAGGAAGGCTTTTGGCACATCGATCTCTTCCAGATCCTCTTCTTTTAAGCAGATCCTTTGATAGAGCTGGTGGGAAGCAACCGGTACTTTGATATAGTTGTCCTTATAGCTCAGCCAGGCATGAATGGAGAAATACAGACACAGAAGAATACATAGGGCCGGTGCTACGATCAGTATGATCTTTTTTATCATCTTTTACCTCCTGAACATTATCTGTCAGAAAGAAAGAAGATACCTATAAAAAAAAGGATCTATCGATCCTCGTATTCCCCTTTGATCCACTTCGGCATGTGATCCCGTATCGTTCCGAATCCCTTGACTGATTCAGGCATGCCCAGGAATTTTACCCGTTTGGTATAGCGGCGGGTGTTCTGTGAAAGCGCCTTGAAAGACAGACGCAGCTGCTTATGTTCGCGGTCGATGTCGATGACCTTTACCATGACATACTCATCCACTTTGACGAAACTGTCAATATTTCTCACAAAACCGTTGGAAATTTCCGAGATGTGGATAAGACCGGTCACACCGTCGTCAAACTTGACAAAAGCCCCGTAAGGCTTGATGCCGGTGATCTTTCCATAGACGGTCATTCCGACCTTATAATCATAAATCGAACTCATACCACGTTATTATAACATGATATAATGACGTGGTATGTTGAAGAATTATTACCCGCTGGCCTCCTTTCTGGTAGCATTGATCATCGCTCAAAGCGCCAAGCCCTTCATCATGTTAATCAAGACCGGCAAATTTTCTTTGAGCTATCTGATCGCTTCGGGCGGCTATCCTTCTTCCCATTCGGCCAGTGTAGTTGCTTTGTGTTTATCGGTCGGTTTAAAGGAAGGCTTTGATTCCAGTCTGTTTGCCATCTGCTTTGCGATCATGGTGATCGTCCTGTTTGATGCAGTCAATGTCCGCTACTATTCCGGCCGCAACATTTCTTTGACAAAGCAGCTTGTGGAAGACCTGCGGTACATCATCGAGATGAAAGACCCCATTTACGATGAAAAATTCAAGGAAGTTCTCGGACACACAAAACTCGAACTGGTTTCAGGCGTTTTTCTTGGAATTCTGGTCAGCATAGTGTTATATTTTTTATGGAGATGATTTATATGGATAGAGAAGAAAAAATCAGACAGATCGAAAAGACGATCGAAAAAGTCAGACCATATATCCAGAACGACGGCGGCGATGTCCAATTTGTCAAACTGGAAGATGATATCGTTTATGTCAGTGTGCATGGCGCCTGCGTCGGATGCATGGCCTTGGATTATACGCTGAAAGAAGGCGTCGAGGCCCTGATCCTGGACGAAGTCGAAGGCATCAAAGAAGTCAGACTTGCTTAAAAAAGATGGAAAACCATAATGTCACTAACTTAATGTGACACAGAATCAAGAGTTTTGACCGCAGTCATCACCATAAACGGTGAAACTGCGGTCTTTCTTTATTCAGACATGACAAAAATCAGATGAATGTCATCTTTATGGTCTTTGCCAATGATATGGTCTTATAAGAAATGCGGTTATGAATTATAATGAAATTGCTTAGTTGAATCGATAGTCAAACGATACAAAGCTCTGATTCCTGACATTACGGGTATAATGTCGGTCACTTCTTACAGGCAGTATCTGTTTAGCTATCAGACATTCAAGATCAGGCGGGTCACCGCCTTTTCTTATGATCATGAAATGCTTTGTAAAGAAGATCGCCATCGTGATATTGACTTTGTATTCAAGCCTTCTTTCTTTCCTGGAAAGCTTATGATCCGTAATATAGTCAATGATGATCATAGATATATTGAACATCACCAGTCTTGCCCAGATCTCCTGTCTGATAAAATCTCTTCTTTTGGAATGTAAGGCATTAAGATCGACAGAATACTTCAAATGCCTGTAGGATACTTCAATGTCCCATCGGAGCTTATAGAGCTCTTTTATCTTTGAAGCAGGAAACAGTTTCCGATCAAGATTGGTGATCAGCGATTCGTATTCCTCGTCTTTGCCATTGATCTTTATTCTCACCACTCTGTAGTCCGCATCATAGAAGTGATTGCCTTTATCCAAGAAGTCGAACCGCTGATTGGACATGATGATCTTGTATATATGCGGATTGTTTTTGATGAATCTGGTCTGCCTGTTGGTAAAGGTGATATGTACATCTTCATCAAATTCTCCTTCTTTGGGAAGAGACTTGAAACTCTTCAGTAAGGATGTACCGGAATGGATGTCCTTGACCCTGATCAGAAACCTGTGGCCGGTTTCGCGCAGATGTTCCATATTGTTGAAGGTCGCAAAGTTGCGGTCGGCGATGAAGATCGCCTTGTTTTCTTCATACCTCTTTGCCATCATCCGCATCGCTTCCATTTCATTTTTCTTCTTCAATGGCTGAATGATGTTGTCCAGATAGCGGTGATTAAGGATATCGTACAGACAATTGATATGGAACATACAGGCGGGTTTTGATCCTTCATTTCCTCCGGGATTGAGGTTTTCGTGATCGTTTTTGTCGCTGGGAATGCAGATATCGCATCCATCCACTGCCAGTAATCTGTATCCTTTGTATGTCTTATCACAGGGATAAGCCTTATTCATCACATCCATCAGTTCCATAAATGCGGATTCATTAATCTTTGCCCTGGATCTTATGAAACCGGGAAGGGATACTGTCTCAACATCATAATCAAAGTATTCATATAATTCCTTCTTCATGGAAACTGCGCCACACGACAATAAGATCTTCATATCTTTCCTGAAATCAAGCTTTCTTTCTTTCCTGGTGAAATAAACATCGCTGGTAAGTAATCCCATTTCATGTTTCTGTTTATCCAGCTTCATAAGCTTGTGGTCCAATATGGAAAACACTTTATTGGAAAAAGATCTCTTACTCATAAGCCTTTCTCCATCAAGCGCTTTCTATAAGGCAGGAACACAACAATTCTTCTGAATCTTAAATATAATTTCTTCATTTCAGTGAACTCCTTTCACTTTCTTAACGAAAGCGCGGAGTGAAACGAAGCGCCCGATTTTCATACTTTTGTCAAGTGTTTTTCATCGTTATTTAAATATTTTCTGTCTTAGAGACATCGATCAGGCAAAATAAAAAAACAGGGTATGATTTTACTCATATCCTGTTTCAAAGAATACTTGTGGTGTCACATTAAGTTAGTGACATTACTCTTTCAAGACCTTAATCATCAAATTTTGCCTCGTCCATCCACAGATAGGCTTCATCCTCATTGCGGGTCGTCTGAAGCCAAGGATCACCCGGCAGATGACGGATCATCCAGACCGTATACATCTGGAAGCCGGG
>ONXX01000194.1 GCA_900321955.1 uncultured Bacillota bacterium
TAATCAAAAGAAGGGCCTGTTACGGTAATGGCCCCATCGTCGGTTTTAAATTTTGACACCATGTAGGAATCACTCTTATAGATCGTATGAGTGAATTCGCCTTCAATGATTTCGATCTCTTCGTTATTATCCATTGACTCTTTCCATCAGTTTGGCATTGAGATCTTCGCCGTTGATATATGTATTTTCGATCACGCCGCCGCCCAGCAATTCGCCATCGTCATAAAAGACCGCCTGCTGGCCCGGTGTAACCGCCTTGATCTTCTGCGGATAAGTTAACAGTGCCTCATTGTCGCTCAGCAGCTTGATATGGACCTGGTTGTCGCTTTGACGGTAACGGAACTTGCACTGTATGTCCCCGTCATTGATCTTACGGATCCAGTTGATGCCGCTGATATAGGCACTGTCGGAATACAGATATTCCTCGTTTTTGACCGAAGTCAGATAAAGGATATTCTTCTTGACATCCTTGCCGACACAGAAATACGGTCCGCGGTTGCCGCCGACGCCAAACCCTTTTCTCTGGCCGATGGTGTAGTAATAGACACCCTCATGTTGGCCGACGACTTCCAAAGTATCGATATCGATGATATCGCCTCTTTTCATCGGAATATAGTTCTTGAGAAATTCGCGGAAATTGCGTTCGCCGATAAAACAGATGCCGGTGGAATCCTTCTTATCCGCAATCGGCAAATCCAGCTGATGGGCAATTCTTCGCACTTCCCCTTTATCGATGTCACCCAGCGGGAAGACAGAAAGATCCAATGCTTTCTTGTCAACCTGGGCCAGGAAGTAGGACTGGTCCTTATTGAGGTCCGCCGCCTTAAAATAGCGAAGCTGACCGTCGACTTCTTTTGATTTGAAATAATGACCTGTAGCAATGCGGTCAAAGCCCTTATCCATCGCAAAACGCAAAAAATGATCGAATTTTATGTATTTATTGCAAAGAATATCGGGATTAGGGGTTCTGCCACGTTCATATTCTTCAATAAAGTTTTGAAAAACAGAGTTCCAGTATTCTTCGATGTAGTCGCTTCTTAACAATGGCAGGCCAAGCTTATCAGCTACTGCCTTGGCATCGTTATAGTCTTCTTCCTGCGGGCAGATATCGTTGTTCAAAGTGGAATTGCCCAAAGTATCGTTATTTAAGGCCGAATCCCAGTTACGCATAAAACAGCAGGTCACATCATACCCTGCTGATTTAAGAAGATGAGCTGCGACGGCACTATCTACACCGCCCGATAAACCTACCAGTATCTTCATCATTCTTTCCGGATCTCACCGCATGTTTCGAAATGCGGACAGACACCTTCACAATGAGAGATCGTTTTCAGTTTCTTGAACAGTTCAATCTCTTCCTCGTCATAACCGATCTGCAGATTTCTGTCGTCGATGATGATCGGCCGCTTTAAAACGGAAGGATTTTCTACGATAAAATCGCAAAGCTGTGATAAAGACATCGATTCGATGTCGACCTGATCTTCCTGAATGATCTTGGAACGCTTGGAAATAATATCGTCGGTTCCGTTCTCGGTTCTGGAAATGAGATACTTGACCTCTTCCTTGTTTAAGAGTGTATTGAAAATATTCTTCTCAATAAACTGAAGGTGATTGTCTTTCAGATAATTCTTTACTTTGCGGCATGATGAACATCCCGGTGATGTATAAACAACTATCATACGTGTATTATACAACAGGATATTTGATTTTATTAAGTCCATTGAGTTAATATAGGTACAGGAAAAAGTAGTGCGTATCAGTCGTTTTATAGAGAGATCATGGCTGGTGAAAATGATCATCGCGGTACGTGTCGAATTGGGACCTGCGCATTCAGAAGGCACGAGTCTTCTGCGTATTCCTGCGTTAAAGGATAAAGTGAAAAACTAAGGTGGTACCGCGCATCTGCGCCCTTGTGATCACCTTTTTATTTTTTTCAAAAGGAGAAGAAAAACATGAAACGTATGTTATCCGGCATCAAGCCGACCGGCCAGCTGACCTTAGGCAACTACATCGGCGCTTTGCGCAACTTCGTCAACTATCAGGACGATTATGAGATGATCGTCTTCATCGCCAACCTGCACTGCATCACGGAATACCAGGATCCTGCCGATCTGCGCAAGAATCTGACCGATGCGGTCGCCTTATACATGGCCTGCGGCCTGGATCCCAAGAAAGCCACTATTTTCTTGCAGACAGACGTTCATGCCCATGCGGAACTTGGCTACATCATGGCCTGCAACACCTATTTAGGCGAACTCAACCGTATGACTCAGTTCAAGGACAAATCGGCCAAGGGCGAAAAGAATATGACCGCCGGTCTTTACACCTACCCTTGCCTGATGGCTGCCGACATCCTTCTTTACGATGCCGACTATGTACCGGTCGGTGAAGACCAGAAGCAGCATGTGGAACTGTGCCGCGATGTTGCAATCCGTATGAACAACCGCTATGGTGAACTGTTCCGTGTGCCGGAGCCGGCTGTACCGAAGGTCGGTGCCCGCATCATGTCTCTCTCTGATCCGTCCAAGAAGATGTCCAAATCCGATTGGATGAACCAAAGGTCGCCCGCAAGAAGATCATGTCGGCGGTAACCGATTCTCTTGGCGAGATCAAGCTCGACAAGGAAAACCAGCCGGGTCTCTACAATCTCATCGAGATCGCTTCCGCTTTAAGCAACCGTTCCATGGAAGAAATCGCCAATGAATTTGCCGGCCAGGGTTATGGCAAACTCAAGGGCTATGTTGCCGATGTCGTCTGCGCGGAACTTGAAACGATCCAGGAAAGATACAGAAACATTATGGCATCCCATCAGATCGAAGAGATCCTGGAGGACGGCGCAAGAAGAGCTGCCGCCATCGCCGATCCCAAACTTGATGATGTCAAGAAGAAGATCGGTTTAGAGATCAAATACCAGTAAGAAAATGACCATAGCATCAGCTATGGTCTTCTTTTTCGATTGCTTCAAATTCACCGGCTTCGATCTGATCGAAGCGTTTTAATATCTTGCGGGAAGAGACACTGAGATCATGGAACTGCGAGCCCATGGCCTCATAGGTGCGGTAGAGATCTTCACTTCGCTTTTCATAGCGCTGAAACTCGACCGCCAGCTGTGATAAGAGTATGGAGATCTCCCTGGCCTTTTCATCCTTCCGTTTGCCCAGATAGATCGAACGTATGGCAGTGATATAGGCCATCAAAGTGGTTGGCGAAACCATGTAGACATTCTTCTGGTAAGAAAAATCGACAAGTTCCGGGAAGGATCCGTAAATCAAGGCAAAGATCGCTTCTGCCGGAATAAACATGTAAGCCAGATCGGCAGTAAGATCGGGAATGATGTATTTGTCATGGATATCATTGATGTGTTTTCTTACGTCATCCCGGAATTTGCGCTTATACAGTTCCCGGCTTTTCTCATCCAGCCTTTGATCGAGCATGTTGCGGTAGTTTTCCAAAGGAAACTTGGAATCGATGCACAGAATGCCAAAGGACTGGTCGGCCAGTATGGCGGCATCGGCGATGGAACCGTTAGGCAGATGATATTGTTTCCTATAGAGATTCTCATTGTTGCCGTAGACCGATTCCAGCAAGGAATAGAGCTCCACTTCTCCAAAGGTTCCCCTGCTCTTCTTGTCGGTCAGAATGTCCTGCAGAGAAATGATGTCACGGGAAAGCTCATCAATGGTCTCCTGTGCCTTGGAGATACGGACCATCTTTTCATTGATCGTATTGAAGACCTCATTGGAAGCCTTATGTGACTGGATCAGGTTGGAATTGACGCGTTCGGAAAAATCAACGAAGCGGGAATTCATTGCCGAATTGAAATCGGAAAGATCCCGATTCAAAGATGAGCGGATCTCAAAAATCGATCTGCTCAGTTCATTATTGAGATCGTTGGTTTTGCGGGAATTATTCAAAACGATCAGAAGGATGATCAGTACGGTCAGTGCAAACACGCTGACCAGCACTATCAGCAAAGCATCATAGCTCATCATTCTTCCTCGTTGTTCAGATAGTCTTTCAGTAACTGGCGCCGGCTGAGGCTGGTATCGTCCTTCTCCCGGTTGATGATCGACAAAAGAAAAACATAGATGCCGTAGGCACACATGAAGATCAATGTCATCAAAGATAAGTAATCAGAAATATTCTTAAGCATTTTCTTCTCTCAGTTTATTATACAAGGTCTCGGCGACCTTTTTGTTTAAAACCGTCTCCAGTTCCTCTTTTGACAAAGTCCTGAGATTGGCAATCGTCTTGTATTTGCGAAGCAGCTTGACTCTAGTCTTTGGACCAAGACCGGGTATATCATCCAGGACTGATTTGTACATCGCCTTCTGACGCAGCTTCTTATGATAGGTGATCGCAAAGCGGTGGACCTCATCCTGCATATTGGTCAGAAAGAAGAAGAGATTGGAATCCTTCTTGATCTCGACGATCTGATAATCGGCATCCATCATGT
>ONXX01000007.1 GCA_900321955.1 uncultured Bacillota bacterium
CGGTCTCTTCCGAAGCCCGGTCAGTATATAAGGCGATCATCTGCAGGTATTCATCCAAAGAAGAATCCGGATAATCCTGCGAGTATTGTTTAATATCATCCAAGAGAGACTTGATGTTTTCCAGACGCTCGGTCTCCCCGTCTTTTTCCAGCATCGTGCGGTAACCCGAATCATCCAATACTTCCTGTAAAAGCAGTTCCAGATCACCGTTTTTCATATCTTCGCGCCACTTTTCCACCATGCGGACAAAGCGGTCAAAGGTCTCCTTGTTTTTCGGATAGAGGCCCTGTTTGATGACCTCATACATCGAGATGCCCTTCTCCATCGCCATCGCCTGAATGGCATCGATGGTCTTGGGACCGATGGCCCGTCTTGGCGTATTGATGATTCTGACAAACGCCAGATCATCTGCCCTGGTGATCATTCTGAGATAGGAAAGGATGTCCTTGACTTCCATGCGTTCATAGAAACGAAGACCGCCATAGATGACGTAATTGATGCGGTTTTCAATCAGGACCTTTTCAACTTCTCTGGAAAGATAGTTGGCCCGATACAAAACCGCCATGTCCTTGTAGTTGTAACCATCGCCATGTAACTTCATGATCTGGCTGATCACATAGTTGGCCTCACCGGTCTCGGACATGCAGGTCTTGTGAATGATCTTGCTGCCATCGCCGTTCTTGGAGAAGAGTTCCTTATCCAGTCTGGCCTTATTGTTCTTGATCAAAGAGTTGGCGCCGGAAAGGATATTGTTGGTGGAACGGTAATTCTGATTTAAGATGATGGTCTTGGTGTTTTCAAAGTCCCGGTCAAAGTGGACGATGATGTTGACATCGGCACCGCGCCAGGTAAAGATCGTCTGGTCCGGATCGCCGACCACATAGACATTGTCATGAACCGTACTTAAAAGTTTGATCAGCTTGTACTGCTCCCTGTCGACATCCTGGAACTCATCGACATGGATGTAGTGGAACTTGCTTGACCACTTCTCCAGAATTGCCGGGAAGAGTTCAAAGAGTCTCGTCGTAAATAAGATCAGATCATCGAAATCCAGGGCATAGAGCTGATGCAGGCGCTTGTCGTAATATTCATAGACTTTCGCCCGATTGACGATCTTAGGCTCACCATAGGCAAACTCCATGGCCTTGGCCGGATCGACGTTCATATATTTGTTGTTGGCGATGTAATCCAACATGCCGCCATAAGGGTATTCTTTCTTATCGATGCCGATCTCCTTGTAGGCCTCTTTTAAGATCTGACGCTGATCGTCCGCATCGATGACCGTAAAGTTTTTCGGATAATTGAGGGCGGTGATATCTTCCGCCAATATGCGCATGCATAAAGAGTGGATCGTCGAGATATGACAGCCGGTACCATTATCTCCCAGCATGTCATTGATCCTCGTCTTCATTTCCCTGGCTGCCTTATTGGTAAAGGTGATGGCCAGGATATGATAGGGTTTTACCCCTTTTTGTTCGATCAGATAGGCAATGCGCATCGTTAAAACGCGGGTTTTACCGGAACCGGCACCCGCGATTATTCTGATATGTTTTGATTCATCAGTGACTGCAGCCTTCTGATTTTCGTTAAGCTGTGAATAAGTGATCATTTTCTAAAACTTCTGTGATTTTGCCAAATAATAATTCTTGTAGTTGAGATCATCGGAAACATCCTTGAGGACGTTGATGTAATCCGGAATCTCCACCTGTCTGCCGTCGCTTGGCTGGTCGACAGTCAAAATGCCCTTGGAAGTATCGAAATCGAAGACTTCCAGTTTGAAGAACAGGTTCTTGTACATAAAGGAATAACGGTTCTTGTCGATGACATTGAATTCCGGATCGATCTGATGGAAGTAGTCTTTATACTGTCTCTCCGTCAAAACACGGTCAACCTTGACACGCTCATTGGAGGAAAGATAGTTGGCCTCCGCATAGGAATACATGGTCTCGCCGTTCTTTTCCTTGGCACGGATACGCCTCTCGTAGCCGTTGTCGGAAAGCAGATAGTATTGAACGATGTGGCTCTTTGAATAGCTGGTTTCTTCTTTCATGCGGTTCAAAACATCGTCGTTGACTTCCACCAGATAACGGTTGAACTTCTCGACCGGCTCGTTGTTGCTGTCGAGGTATTCGAAGACCGACTGAATCGCCTTGATCATCTTGACTTCAAATTCCGTCTCGTTGTCGATGATGACGCGGTTCGGATGATTCTTCCAGGACATCAAAGCCATATCGTCCATCGCTCTGGCCTCTTCGATCGTCTCGTAGCGGGCAGCGTTGTTGGCTAAGGTATAGGCTTCTTCCTTGCCCTTGGCAGCGGTGACCAGATGAATGACCATGTCATAGCGGTCATTGAGCTCTTCCGGCACCATATTAAAATCCTTGAGGATCTTGCGGAAGTCTTCCTCACCGACATAGGCCATATCATCGAGGATGCCGCGGTCGATAAAGATCAGAACTTTCTCCCCTTCGATCTCCTGGGCTGCTTTGTAGCAGAGTTCCTCTTTCTTAAGCTGCAGGTCGATGCAGTACTTCTGGAAATCATACATGCCCATCGTCGCCGGAGAGATGCCGCCGGAGATCAGGTCGGTCGCCGATTCGTGGTCAATAATGACCCGATAGCCACGGTCGGAAAATACAGATTGGGCACGGGAAGTAAACGTCGTCTTGCCGGAGCACGGACCACCTGTAAAAACAATGCGCTTAATCGTCTTCATAATTCTCCTTCAGCTTCTTATTCAGCTTGGCATATATATGTTCACAAAACCATTTTTCACTCGGTTTTTCGATCGCTTCCGCAAGAGAAAACCAGGCAACGCCGCTGTTTTCATCTTCCTTGGCTCTGACAGCTTCTTCTTCATCTGCTTCCAGCAGATACGTCAAATTCAAATGCAGGTGAGAAGGAACAAAGTTCCCCCGTTTCATGTGGGCAAAGACCGGCAAAACCTCCAAAGAGAAGATCTGATCGCTGATCGGCCGCACACTTTTCACGCCTGCCTCTTCCCTTACTTCCTTTAAGGCAACAGCCAGACAATCCTCATTACCGTCACAATGACCGCCCAGCCAGGCCCAGGAATCATAGATCTTATGATAGGCCATCAAAACCTTATCTCTGTTCTTGTTGACCACCCAGGCGGAAGCCGTCATGTGTCCCAGTTCGTTCTCCCTGTAAAAGGCATCCTCATACATAGATAGAAAAGCCAGGATCGTTTTCCTGTCTTTCTCTTCCTGTATGTTGTAAGGCTGATAAGCCTCGATATCGGCCCTTACTTTCACATCACTATTTTACTACAAGCATGTTAAAATTTATTTATGATTACGAGTGAAAACTTCAAAGATTATATCCTCTTGGATGCAGGAGACAAAGAAAAGCTCGAGAACTGGAAAGGCATCATTCTGCGCCGTCCCGATCCGATGGCCTTATGGCCCAAAACCAAGCCGGAATTATGGGAAAAAGCCGATGCCTATTACCACCGTTCCAATAAGGGCGGCGGCTATTGGGAATACAAAAAGAAGCTGCCGGAATCCTGGAATGTTTCCTATGAAAATCTCACCTTCAAGGTCTCACCCACCAATTTCAAACACACCGGATTGTTTCCGGAACAGTGTGCCAACTGGGATTTCATCAGGGAGAAAGTCAAAACTCGTAAGGATGCCAGAATCCTGAATCTGTTTGCCTATACAGGCGCCGCGACAATGGCATCTGCCGGAGCCGGCGCCAAGGAAGTCGTTCATCTGGATGCTTCCAAAGGCATCAATGAATGGGCGAAAGAAAACATGAAGCTTTCCGGCCTGGAAGATAAAACGATCCGTTTCATCGTCGATGACGCCCTCAAATTCACTGCCAGAGAAATACGAAGAGGCCGGAAATACGACGGCATCATCATGGACCCGCCATCTTATGGCAGAGGACCGGACAATGAACTCTTCCGTTTTGAAGATAAGATCAATCCGCTTTTGGATAACTGCATGCAGTTACTCAGCGATGATCCATTGTTTTTCATCGTCAATACCTACACGACCGGCTATTCCTCAACCGTCATGTACAATACTATGTCTGAACAGGCAAAGCTCCATCATCTAAGCGGCCATATCGAGGCCGATGAGATCGGCATCAGGATCGATGAAAGCGACTACGTCCTTCCATGCGGTCAGACGACCAGGTGGTACAAGTGAAAGTCATCTTTGAAGACAACCACTTGCTGGTGATCGAAAAGCCAGTCAATGTACCTATGCAGGCCGATTCTTCCAAAGACGAAGATCTTCTGACGATGGCCAAGGCCTACATCAAGGAGAAATACGACAAACCCGGTGAAGTCTACTTGGGACTTGTCCATCGACTGGACCGTCCGGTCGGCGGCGTCTGTGTCTTTGCCAGGACTTCCAAAGCGGCAGCCCGTTTAAGCAAGCAGATTGCCGATCATGAATTTCAAAAGACATATCTGGCTGTCGTGCAAGACCATGGCCTTTCAGAACGTGGTCACTTCGAAGACCTCCTCTATAAAGATCCTAAGACCAATATGGTCAAAGTCGATCCCCGCGGCAAGAAAGCCTCTTTGGATTATAAAGTCTTAAAACGCAAGGATGATCTTGCCCTGGTGGAAGTCGACCTTCATACCGGCCGTTCCCACCAGATCCGTGTGCAGTTTTCTTCCCGCAATCACCCGTTATGGGGTGATCAACGCTACAACAAAAAAGCGATCAAGGGGCAGCAGATCGCTTTGTGGTCACACCGCATTTGTTTCAAACACCCGATCTCCAAAGAAGAGCTCACCTTCACCAGCGAGATCGACCGTTATCCGTTCAATATTTAGTTATTTGATTTATACGCGATACATTGATCGCCAAGGAATATACCGAGTGCTTCGGTATATTTTTCTTTTGATTCGATATTGGAATAGGCGCCGGTAAACGTGCCTTTATCTAAAAACACCGCTGTCGGATAATTGGCCAGGCCGAAGTTGAAGAAATCTTCCGGCATCCTGCCTAAGACCGAAACCACCGGACAATTGAAGCGCACACTCATATTCTTTAAGGCAAAGGAAGAAGATTCCAGCCCCTCCACCAGAATGACGATGTATTTCTCATCGCTTTCCTGCTTCATCAGATCATTGATGAACTCCACCTTCTCAGTCTCACTGTTGTCCCTCAAATACGTATAGAGAAGAACCAGTTTTTCATTTCCATAAACTGAAAAATCATCGACCTCCGAATAGAAATTATCACCCTGTGGTGTGTTGATCGTTTCCAGATCAGCCCTCTTCCCCATCAGCTGATAGGTCAGCTGGGCCGTGTAATCGTCGTTATCGAGCGCTTCCAGTTTTTCCCGATTCTCTTTGCTTAAATCGTTTTTCAGATCATCGATGCTGCGGCTGATGCTTAATAGATCGTTGCCGTACTTGTCTTTCAGGGTACTTACATCAATGACTTCTTCAAAGCCCAGTGTATTGAGCATCGCAAAACTGTCTTCATTGATCTCCCCGACCGCATCAAATGTCACTTTACCGTCTTTATAAGTCAATAAGGTCGGATAGGATTTCAAAGCCAGGTTCTCCTTGATGAAATCTTTCAGATTCTCATCGCGGCAAAGAACGATCATGTTTTCCGGCACGGAAAGTCCTTCTTCTTCATATAAGGAAAGGACCTCTTCCCTTGTGCCGACATTGAAGTACTGAACAAAAGGATATTCAGCATCCTTTGCCAGATTTACCATCAAAGGAAGCTGTTTCTTGCAATGGGAACATTCCACCGAAACCACTTCCAGATAAAAGTCCTTCAGTTGACTGAAATCAACATCATTGTCGTTGATGTCTTTGACAATGCCCTCATAGACCGGCTTGCCCAGCATCTTGAACTGGTAGTTGGCAAAGTCGGCATTGCAGTTGGCCTTTTTGATCTTATATTTGAGATCTTCTTTCAGCTCGCCGAAAATAAAAACGTCCTTGACAGGATCGATGTAGTCGATCGTCTCCTGCGGGATGTTTTCTTCTTCTTTCTTTTCTTCGCTGCAGCCTGTAAAAAGAAGGCACAACAAAAATAAAGTCAGTATTTTACGTATCATTTGATGCCTAAAAGGGAGAAGATCTCTTCCTTTTTATTTTCCATGTCGTTATAGCCCAGATGGAAGAGCTCATCAAGATCTTCCCGGCTGCCGCCGAGTCTGGTGACCTTGGAGTGCTTGCTTGGATAGACGTAGACCGCTTCCTTCTTTTCTTCCAGGCTCTTGATCAGATTGATCTGTTTTTCATAGTTGATATGACGGATCCGATAATCTTCCGAGATGTTGTCGCATTGCGGATAGGTCTTCTTCATCAGCCAGACGATCGCCGGCTTGGCCGGTTTGCGCTTGTAGTCGCCCGGTTTGGTCGTGATGACCAGATGGCGGTTGCAGCCATCATCCACGGACTTCTGTATCGGAATCATGTCCGTGATGCCGCCGTCCATCACTTCTTCTCCATTGACATTGACGATGACGCCCAAGATCGGCAAAGATGTCGAAGCTTCCAGCATCTTCATCGTGATGTCCTTGGTGGAATGATAGAGGGTCTTGCCCTGTGAGAGATGATAAAGACCGATATAGCCGTCTTTACAGTTTTTCAAAGGTGAAATGTCAAACTGATCTTCCACCGTTAAGATGTGATCGAAAAGAAAGTCATAATCGACGATCCTGCCGCAGCGTAAAAACGGACGGACACCGATGATTCTGGGATCCGTGATCTGATTGACCGGCAGTTCATAGAGATTATCTTTTAACTTCATCAGGAAATTGGCCAGATGCACCGCCCCTGTGGAGATGCCGTAGGAAGAATCAAATTCGATGCCCTGATCGATCAGCCAGGTCAAAGCGCCGGCCGTATAGGCGCCGCGTAAACCGCCGCCTTCCAGTACCAATGAAGTCTTAATTTTACTCATGACTTCATTTTAGTCTTTCTATACTGTTTTCGCAAACCATAATCCATGATCAATTATCCGCTTCTGCGGTAAAATAAGGATATGAGAAAAAAGAAGTTTTTTATTTATCTGAATGCGCCGATCACGATGAGTTTTGTCGTCATCTGTATCACGGCGTTAGTCCTGGACATGCTGACAAACGGAAGATCCACCGTCTTAGTCTTTTCCACCTACGGTTCTTCCTGGCTTTCCCCATTAACCTATGTCAGGCTGATCTGCCACGTCTTTGGCCATGGCGGCGTCCAGCATCTGATTTCCAATATGCTATACATACTTTTATTAGGACCGATCCTGGAAGAAAAGTATCATGACCGTCTCATTACCGTCATCTTAACGACAGCCTTAGTGACCGGCATCATCCACAATATCATTCAGCCACATGTCATGTTGTTGGGGGCAAGCGGTGTCGTCTTCTCCTTCATCCTCTTGGCTTCCATCACCGGAAAAGAAAAAGGCATCCCGATCACATTGATCCTGGTTGCCTTGTTATGGCTTGGTCAGGAGATCTACAACGGCATCATCTCGGCAGACAATGTCTCGCAAATCACCCACATCATCGGCGGTATCTCCGGTGCTGTCTTAGGTATGATGTTCAAGAAGCGTTAATTACTTGCGGTAGTAACGGTAATAGGCTTCGTCCTTTGTCTCATCAATTTCAACAGATTCTTCGTAAAGATAGAATCTGTTTTTCTTATACAGGTCGGCAAAATCCTTTAAGTCCAGAGAAAAGCGGCTTCCATTATAGTAGCGGAAGACCTTCTCCCCTTTTAAGACGAACTGGTCTTTGCCATCGCTTGTCACGATGTCGCCTTCCCTTAAATAGGAAAGGACTTCGTTCATATCTCTTAAGAGTTCCATAGTTTTATAATACGCCCAAACCTTCCAGAAGCGTTTTAATCCCAAGCAAGATCAGAATCACGCCGCCAAAGGCCGTCGCCTTATCCTTCAACAATAAAGCTGCTTTCTTGCCCAAACGGTGGGCAATCATGCAGATGATGAAGGTGACGATGAAGATGATGAAACAGGACAGGTATGGCGAAATCTTTAAAAGCGGCAAGGTCACGCCGGCTGACAAGGCATCGATCGCCGTCGCAATCGACTCCAGAATCAAAACCTTCAGTGTGAATTCTTTCGATCCTTCCTCAATCTCTTCCTTGGCAAACGATTCTTTGATCATATTGATGCCAAGAATGGATAAAACGATCAGGACCACCCAGTGATCATAACGCTCAATATAATGCAAGAAAGGATACAAGACCAGATAGCCGATCAAAGGCATCAGGCCCTGGAAAAAACCAAAAGAAAAAGATGCTTCAAACATCTGCTTTGGTCCATAGTTTTTATAACGGATGCCATTGACGATCGACATGGCCATGGAGTCCATGGCTAAGGCAACCGCCAACATTAATACTTCTGACATAACAGTATCCATTATAAGTCAAAAACAACATATGTCAAAAAGAAAAAAACACTACCGCAGGCTGATGCGGTAGCGGAAAATATACTTCGTTTTTTCACCGATGGTATAGAGCGGATGGCCCGGCGGCACTTTCACCAGATCGATCAGTTCTCCATCCAGTTTCTTCAAGGTCTTATAGGAAGCGATGTTCTCCGGCGAACAAGTGATGATCAATTCATCCATGCCAAACTCCTTCTTGGCCACTTTAAACAAAACCTTGCAGGCATGATAGGCATAATTGTTGCCGCGAAAATTCTTTAAGATGTTGTAGCCGATGTGACCGTAATAAAACATATCGCCTTCGACCGTTAAACGCAGGTCGATCGTACCGACCTTTTCCTTGTTTTCGTGGTTGAGCACATCGTAGTAGACTGTCGGAACGCCGTCATACGCACTTCTTTCATCGACGCGGTAACGTTCCCTCAGATCAACGACATCTCCTTCGATGAGCTTACGGTTACTGAACCAATCAAAGAGTCCCATCAAAAAAATTATACAACGTAAAAAGCCTTCACTGAAGGCTTTCACTTTTTGCGTTAACGGATAAACGAAGCGATGCGACCGTCTTCATCTGCCATGACTTTGACAGTATCACCTTGTGCGATGAAAGAAGCGGCCAGGTCGCCATCCGACATATCATACCAGTAGATCGTATTATCTTCGCTTAAAAGCAGGATGATCGTATTGCCGTTTTGAACGATGCTTCTCACTTCTGCAACAACAAAGCTCTTCTCTGCCTGTTCCTTGCCGGAGATCGAACCATCCTCATTGTATAACTTCAGATAGTTGCGATACGCTTCTTCGACGCTCGTGCCGGTCGCCACATTCTGATAGTTTTCGTAACTGACAAAGGCATAGCTCTTAATCAGATTTGCCCCGTCGACCAGACCCATGAAGTAGGTCGGAATGCCCTTGACGTTGACCATCGACGGGAAGATCGCCGTGTAATGGTACTGCTGCACCGCACCTTCGGCTGAACTTCTGGCGGAATATTCCTCGGCGCCCGCTCTTCTGACATAATCGATCGAACCATCGCGCAGATCCACATAGGCAAAGCCGACATTGGATTCGTCCTTGCCGACACTGGTCACGCCGGTGTAGATGTGGACGTGATCATTAAACTGGACGTAGGCATAATCATCGGTAAATTCGACGATGCCCTTCTTGGAGAAGTTGAACAAGCCGTTTTCATAGCGCTTGCTCTGGGAAAACTGATCGTAGATGACATAGACCGGATAGATATTGTCGACCCATTCCGGTGCACTTTCCTTATCGTAGTAGGTGCAAGCCCCATCCACCGGATCGACGATGTAGATGCCTTTGACATCCCTGGTCTTATCGACCCAGGTCACCTTATAGACCGGAGCGATCCAATACGGTTTGCCCTCATCATCCAGTTCGAATTTGGCAGAACCGATCATTGCGAACGGATCATGGAAGAACAGATGACGGTCGAGATCATGGAAGAAGTAAGCACTCTTCATGTATTTCATGCCTTCGGAGCGGACCAGCTTCGCTTCGCCGCTGTTGCAGTCCACTAAGACATAACCCGGTGTCGTCTTGGTCACAAAATATTTGAATAAAGAACCAAAGTCAATCGGTGTTACACGGCTCAGATCTCCGTCGACGGAAATCTGCGTCCAATCGGAACCCATCTCGTATTGGGAGACTTCATCGGAGCCCAAAGTACCAAAAACACGATCACCCAATTGGGCAGCGGTGTCCTTATCGACCAGCTGCACCTGGGTCTTGTCAAATTCCGGTACGGTCGCAAAATCGATCTCCGTAATCTTGGACTGGTTCTTATAGTTGCCTAAGCCGCCCGTATAAGGTGAACCAAGTAAGGTCAACGCCAGGAATAAAACCAAGACCACCGCCGGGAAAATCAGCTGCTTGGTCAGCGTCATCTTGCCAGTAAAGATCTTCTTGTTTCCGACAGTGCATAAAAACACCGACAGTAAGAAGATCGTCAATTCGAGTACAAAGCCACCCGAATGGATATTGAACGGTGTGCAGAACAAGAGCTGGAAGAATACCAGCAGAGCTACAGTGACCAGAATCAACAGGATCCCTCTGAATCCGATGCTTCCCTTCTTTTTTACATTTGTCATACTATTTACCTCTTAAACCCGACAGATTCTTTTCGATCTGTTTCATACATTTTCCCGACAGGTAGGCATAGACCATGACCTTTAAAGCCATGATCAGCTTTTCCTTGATCGTCTCCTCTTCATTAAAGGACATCTTTTCAATGCTTTGTTCAATATCGGCAAAGTTCAAAGAATTGTCATCAATATTGCGCACCGCCTCACAAAAGCGATCGTACAACACCGCTTCCGAGACGATATCATCGCTCTCATCATCGGTGTCGCCGTTGATCAGCTGCATCAGTTCACCGATGTCTTCGATGTTCATGCAGTCCCTCAACACCGCGATCAATAAGATGCGGGAAAGATGTCTCTCATAATACTTCTTGTGATCCGGCCGCTGGACAAAGCCTCGTTTCACCCAATTTTGGATCGTCGAAGTCTGTAAATTCGTGATCCGGCAGATCTGCGACAGAGATAAGCCGCCGGTAATCTCGATCATCGGCCGTAAAACCGAGAACGCATCTTTACTGTTACCATATTCGATATTGGTTCCCGGAATGATCTTGCCTGCCATAGTGCCTCCTTCACGCAACTGCTGCTGCCTCTTTTTCCTTTATGTATTGATTTAAGGCGACGATCAGTAAAATGATCATCTCCTCATCGAATTCATCATAGATCTCGATCCCGTATTGCCTTGATAAGACAGGCCCCTTCTTATCGGCGATGGCAATGAGTTCTTCTTTTTCATTCAGGATGTCAAACTTTTCGCAGAAGGCACCCCCTTCAATGCGCCAGCCGAGTTCTGGAATGGATAGCTGCGTCGAAGAAAGAGAAGAATTGACTTCCAGGACGCCGATCAGATCGGCGCCGTAGAAGATCTCATAGGAATGGTGAAGCAGCGAGAAGCGGCTTATGACATGACCGATATTGACGTCATATTTGAATAAGTCGATTCGCGGCTCCACCATGTGTGAGTTCTGATAGCGGTAGACGACCTGATCTTCTTCATCATAGATCTTCCCGCTTGCCTGAAAGAGGTGTGCATCCTCTTCAAATGAATATCTCATAAATTAATAATAATATCTTCTGTATCTTCTTGGCCTAAAAAGATAATACAGGAGAATGAACGGGCTTAACCTAAAGCCGATCTTTAAGACCAGCGACAGAATCGCCATCACAAACGATAAAACGATATAAAACATAAATACAGACCATAATAACATTAACATTTCTAATTACCTCCATAAATTTCTATCAGCAGACTTATTTCTGAGATATCAGCGGGCTGCCACAAAACCGCTGATCCATACTACATTGATTTGGTTCCATAGATCCCACCTCCTTTATGGTAATTTGATTATATCAGAGGTTCATATGACTGTCAACATATAAAATAAAAGAACTGAAACCAGTTCTTTTGCACTTTAGAGCCTTTGAATCCCCTCGCAAAGCTGTTCATAGACTTCTTCAAAGCGGTCCGTATACCATGGATCATCGATATCTCTGTCACAGAGCTTATGAATCTTATGTTTAGGATCATCGAGAATTCTTAGGATATTGGACATATTGTAGCTATCCATGACATAGATTTCATCAAAACGGTCGTAATCCGCCTTGGTGATCCGTCTTGCCCGATGGCGTCCATAAGGGATCCCATGACGGTCCAGACAGCGTTTTGCGCTTGGATAGATGTCATTCCCCTCTTCCTCATAGGAAACGGCAGCCGACTCACAATATAAGTCAGGCCGCATGGCCTTACATATATATTCCGCCATGACGCTCCTGCAGATATTGCCATGACAAACAAAGAGTATCTTCTTCATCTTATTTTTACTTCCTTCTCTTGTCATCTTAACATTTGCTTATTTTGCATACTTTTCATAACACCATTTTGCGATCTTCTCCAATAGCTTTACCGGAAGCGGCTTGTCATAGGACAATCGGATCGTTCCCTTGCTGACGCTGTAATCCGAAAGTTCTTCCGCAAAGGCGGCTGTTGCTTCATCGCCCGGATAGATTCCCAGATGCGTCTTTGAAGCGGCGAAATGGATAATATTTCTGCCTTTCCAGTATGTCGGCATGGACCAGGAAATGCGTTCTTCCGCTTCAGGCAATGCGTTTTTGAATATGGTACGGATTTCCGTAAGTTTTGGCTGAATTCCTTCCTCCTGTGCAGCGATATATTCATCTATGCTTTGAGGCTTGACACAGTAATGATCCTGATTCTGTCTGACGAATTCTCTTCCGCATTTTGGACACTTCCACATAATGATCACCTCTTTATCCTGCAATACAGTGTGTAACTGCACCCGCCAATCGCCATATTCACAACGGCCAGTAACAACAACAAAGCTGTTATGTCATCATCGATTTGTACAGCAGCATCCACGATTCTTATCACGAATCTTGAAACGATCAACATGATGATCAAGGTTGCTGCTACACATGCTGTCTTTCTCTTCATTTCTTCTCAATAAATCTCCATGAATCTTCTTCATGACATTGCTCGCTATATGGATCGTCTTTCAGGAGCGGTCCCGCCACATCTGACTATGATTTTCGGGCAAAAAAAGCCGGGATATCTCTACCTCGGCACATTCATACTCTCAAACTTTTATGCAAATATCAAGCGATATATTTTACTTGCGGTACAATTCGCTAATGGTTTAATACGTAATCCGTATCGATGAGATTGATCAGATGTTCGCTCACCCTCTTGGTGTCGTTGCAGATCTTCAGATACTCACCGCTGCTGATTGGCGTCAGTTCGTTGTCATTCAGCCTCTTGATGTATTTCTTTACCATGAGGTTGGACAAACTCAAAATGGAATCACGCAGGTCTTTGATTTCCTTATTGACCTTGTGTTTGTCTTCCTTATACAGATCGATGATCACTAAGAAAAGCTTGTTGATCAGATTACGCGTTCTTTCAATCTCTGTGCTGATCGTCTCATCGAAGGCATTTCCTTCCAGATTCTTGGCATAGGCCGACAGGTTCTGGGCATAGTCACCCACTCTTTCCAGATCGGCAATTGCCTTATAGCTGGATGAAAGATAACGCGTATCCTTTTTATTCAACTTCGAGCTTTGGCCCAAGCGAACAATCAGTTCAACCAGTTCCTTATTCAAGAAGTTGAGCTCCTTCTCGTTGTCATCCAGTTCATTCTGACGGCTGAAATCCAGATTCTTGACCATATCGATCGAAATATTGAAATTCTGAATGGCGATCGAAGCCATATTGACGATCTCCTGTTTAATCTGTTCAACCGCGATGGAAGGCGTCGACATGATGTCTTCGTTAATGAAGTAGAAGCGTTCCTTCTTTTCAGTCGGTGCTTCATCCTTGATGAGGGCCTCCGATAAAGCAACCAGTTTTTCCGTCAAAGGCAAGACGATGATGACCGAAGCGATATTGAAGATCGTATGGAACATGGCCAGCTGCGTATGCGGCAAGCCCGGGAACATGTTTTCAAAGATGACGCCGAAGGACAAGGAACCGCCGGTGACCAGTTTCATGATCGTATCGATGATATAGACCAGAACAACACCGCCGATATTGAAGATCAGCTGCATCAAAGAGGTCCTCTTGGCATTGACGCTGTCTGATTTCATGCCTGCCAGCATACCGGTTAAACAAGTACCGACATTGGCACCCAAGGTCAGATAGATACCCTGAGAGATACTGATCAGACCAACCGCTACCATCGAGATGGAGATCGATGTGATCGCCGTTGAACTTTGAATGATCGCCGTCAAAATGGCGCCCAGAATGATCAGCACAAGAGAAGAATTCACACCGGCGATCGTATTCTTTAAAGCCGGTGATGCGGCAAATTCCGTCATCGCACCTGACATGATGTCTAGTCCGGCAAACAGCAAGCCAAAACCGGTCAATACCGAACCAAAGAGCTTGACCTTCTCCTTCTTGGCAAACATGGTGATAAACACACCAAAGCCGGCCAGTGAAGAAAACAAGAAGTTCAGGTCGATCTCTTTGCCGCCCATCAAACCTAAGGCAACCAATTGACCGGTTAACGTTGTACCGATCTCACCGCCGAAGATTATGGTAGCTGCCTGCTTCAAAGAGATGATATGGGCATTGACAAAACCGATCGTCATGACCGTCGTCGCGCCGGACGAATTGATCGCAATCGTCGCAGCTGCACCGATCAGGACGCCGACAATCTTATTATTGGATACTTTGGCAAGTAATTCCTTTAAACGGTCGGAACAGACAGCTTCCAGATTGGAAGACATGATGTCACAGCCGGTAAGAAAGATTCCGATACCTGCCAGCAAATGTAAGAATTGTAATAAACCACTCGTATTTACCAAAATTCAAACCTCTATAATTAAAACTATATCAAAGATAGACAAAAATAACATTGAAAAAGACTTTCTTTACACAAAAATTACATCCCCTTTTTATGCCAAAAGCCATTAAAAAAGTCCCGGATTTCCGGGACTTAAGTTCTTATTCCTGTGTAAAGATCGGCCTTGTGTACGCCGGATCGTCCTTCTTTTTTCTGAGGAAAAAGAAGAGCGTGTAATACGTGCAGATGGTCTCTACGGCAACCAAGGCAAGTTCGACCATCGCTGTCCATTCAGGCAAGCCATCCTTCAAAAGGAAGTTGTAAGTTCCATGTAAAAGGATCGGAAGCAGGAAAGCGAGAACCTTGTATACCGTCTTCTTTTCTTCAACTGCCTTGGAGTAGAAGTGCGCCATGATTAAGGCTTCAGGCACATGGCCCATCAAAACACCGCGGACGATGATCTGACCGGCATTGGAGGAAATGGCATAGATGACATCTTCCAGTAAGGCAAAGGAAAGAGCGGCAATCGTGATATAGGCATAGACGTCCAGACGGGAAGTCTTGCCGGTATCTTTGTAGATGTACTTTCTGGCGGCCAGGAATTTAGCAGTCTCTTCACATAAAGCGTTGATCACAAAGCACATGAACAGATTCTCGAGCATCGGATTGTTCTTACCCAGACCGAGGAAGACCCATGGAAGTCTCAGAACCAGGCCAAACAACATGACCAGAGCACAGATACCGAAGCCTGAGAACAGCAGTTTCTGACAGTCTTTATGATATACTTCATCGTCTTTCCTGAAACTGCGCAGATAGAAGAACGTCAGGATCGACGGTATGAATGATAAAGCGCAAAGACTAAGTTGAATAATCATTTGTTTATCCCCCCCTTAACCGTAAGACATATGCTATCTTTCATTATACAATTCTCTCTTGATTCATTTCGAATTACTATCGGATCATTGAAGTTCTTCGTAGAGCGGCAAGAGTTCAGAGGTCTCCGTATTGAAGTAGCCCCGATCCGTCAGCTTTAAAGTCGGAATACAGGTCAAGGACATCAGGCAGAAGTTCATGATGGAATTGCTGTGGACATAGCCCTGCCTGTCAAAGGCCTCCCGCAAGGAAATAAAGTCTTTCGCGGTTTCTTCCACCGTTTTCTTGGATAAAAAACCGGCAATTTCCAAAGCGATCTGACCGGTAATCTTTCCATCCAACGCCGTCACGATGCCGCCCTTTAAATCAATGACCCGATTGGCCGCCAGCACCATGTCTTCTTCCTCATTTCCCATGACAATCAGATCATGGGAATCGTGGTTGTAGCTGGAAGCACAGGCACCCTTCTTGATGGTCGGACCCATCGCAAAGCCATAGCCAATATGGCCATCCCGGCCATGCCTTTCTTTGACTAAGACCAGCTGACAGCCTGATTCTTTCCATAAAAGCCTGTGATCTTTGACTTCCATCTTCACAAAGACTTCATCGGAACGATTATTATTCGGATACAGCTTCATCACCCGGACATTGACCACGCGGTCTTCACCATCGACAGGAATGATCAGATCTTCCTTTGTCAGATGTGCACAGTGCATCGTATCTTCAAAGCGATGATCGAGACTGTATTCCTTATTCTCTTCTTTCTTTTTAGATATATCAAAAATGCAGGTCCCCTTCTTATAAGTCTTGGCGATCTTAAGAGTATTTAATTCATCCAACAAGACAAAATCCGCCAGTTTGCCCGGCGCAATGACCCCGCGGTCTGACAGATTCATCCTTCTGGCCGGCGTGCAGGTGGCGCAATACACCGCATCTTCGGCGCGCATGCCCAAACCGATTGCCTTTCTTACGATCGCATCAAGATGCCCCTTGCTGTATAAGACATCCGGCAAGGTATCGTCGGTCACAAAACTGAAGTATTCATATAAATGGTTTTGACAGACAAAGTCGATGACTTCCTTGGTCACCATGACATCCTGTAATTGCACAAACATGCCGTTTTCAAAGCGCTGTTTGAGTTCTTCCATATCATGGGTACAATGGTCGCTGCCGATGCCCAGATAGAGATATTTGGCCAGATCGAGATCGACCAGAGCCGGACAATGTCCTTCCAAAGGATAAAAAGGCTCTTTCTCATGAATGGCTTCAATGAACTTGCCGACCTCAGAATCGTTGTCCTCAATGATCTCCCGATAATTCATCACTTCGCCCAGACAGATGACATTCTCTTTTGTTTTGAGCTTCATCATATCTTCACAAGTGATCGTGCCGCCGCTGGTCTCATACTCCCTTCCTAAGATCGGCACATTCCTCGATCATCGCCAGTACTCCATCCAACCCGCAGACATTGGCGATCTCATGCGGCTCCGAAACGATGGTCGTCAGACCATTTCCTGCTGTGTAGTGACAAAAGGCGGATGGCGTCACCATCGAAGATTCGATATGCATGTGGATATCGATGAGGCCCGGGATCATGTAGCGGCCTTCGCCATCGATCGTCTTCTCAGCATTCACTTCATTCGAAAACTTCTTATCAATGTATAAGAATTTTCCGTCTTTGATGTAGACATCCGCTTCGACAAAATTCCT
>ONXX01000038.1 GCA_900321955.1 uncultured Bacillota bacterium
GAAAAGTCAAAGCGTGTTCAGGAGAAGTGCGGTTTTCATTATCATCATACGGCCTATAATGTGCCCTGTGCCATAGAGGGCGTTCTCCGAACGGAACACCTAACATGCCTTTCCAAAGAGGAATGGCAGTCTGTCAGATAACTTCGGATTTGTAGGGATGATTGCTTATTGTTTGTAGCAACTTGTTTCAATTAGATTGGGGTTCATTTAGGAAACTGATTATGAGTAGATTTGGGTGATCATAAAATTTCGGCTGAATTTGCCGGAGGCATGTCTTGTTCTGCTGCCTTCAGGATAACAAGAGAAAGCAGTCCAGGCGGTGGAGGAGATACACCATATATTCCACCTAAGACTGGTATCGAATAAGATAAATCATTAAAAATACAATTATCAGATAAAGAATACAGTTTATATATATAAAGCTGTACTTTTTATATATGGTACATATATGTACCTTAAAAGGTTTTTATATTTACAGTAATATTAAAATGAACTAATAAAAAACCTGTTATCTCTAACAGGCTTTTAGTCTTACTGGGGCGAACGATGGGGCTCGAACCCACGAAATGCCAGAGCCACAATCTGGTGTGTTAACCAACTTCACCACGTCCGCCATGTGCCTATTCATTCTATCATAAGTATTATTTCTTTTTCAATGATAGAATTAATTTATGATTGAGATCAAAGGAATCCGGTTTGAAGTCGAGATTACGCATAAGAGGATTAAGAATCTGTATCTTCGTCTGAAGGGAAACAGGATTATGGCCAGTGCACCCTTGCGGATGCCGGATTATGAAGTCTATAGATTTATCGAGAGCAAAAGAGACTGGATTTTCCGGGCTTATGACCAGATGAAATATAAGGAAAGGATCTCCAACCTGTATCGCGGCGGAGAATATTTCTATCTTTTTGATGAACCATATCGTCTCGTTCGGCAGATCGGACGAAGCAACGTTTCCATACAGGATAAGACGATTTTTTTGCGTTATAAAGATGACAGTGATGACGGAATCCATTATCTTTACAAAGTCCTTGATAAGAGACTTTTGATGGAGGCGGAAAGATATCTTCAGAAACATCTGGCTTTTTTACGGGATTATGGATATATGCAGATCCCGGAACTGAAATGCCGGATCATGAAGTCCAAATGGGGCGTCTGCTATACAAAAAAGAATTCGATCACCATCTCTTCTTATCTGATACACTATCCTTTATATTGCCTTGAATATATCATGGTCCATGAGATGACTCACTTCATTGTGCCCAATCATTCCAAGCGTTTTTATGAGGTCGTTGTGAACAATATGCCGGATTATAAGAGGGCGGTAAAGAGGCTAAAACTATGAAAATACTTTCATGGTTTTATGACTTGAAAGAGATGTTGTTAGAAGGTAAAATGTAGTCATAAAGGAATTGTTTAATAATATGAGAACATCAGTTGCAAGGGAGAATACTATCTTAGGGGTTAATAGCTCTTTACTTGTGTTTTGCATAAATTAAACTTTTAAAGTGGACGTCATAGCGTTCACTTTTTATTTGTTTGATAAGGAGGTTATTCAAAATGGGTCAAGCAATAAATGATGCTTTACTGGAAGCCTGCAGTACCGGAAGACTTGATGACGTCAACAAGCTGATCGAACAGGGAGCTGATCCGAACTGCAAGAACGGTGACGGCAGAACGGCTCTGATGAGGGCATCAAAAAGAGGATATGACGAAATCGTAAAAAAACTATTGGAAAGCGGGGCTGACTGCAGAGCCAGAGACAAGAATAATGATACGGCTCTGATGGGTGCTGCCAAACATGGGCACAGATATATTTGTGAGATGCTGCTGAATGCCGGAAGCGATGTCAATTCACACGACAACAACGGAAGAACGGCTCTGATGAGAGCTGCTTTCCAGGGCGAATCAGCAGTCGTTGAGACTCTGGTTGAAGCCGGCGCTGAACTGGATGCCATCGACAGCAAGGGACGTACTGCTCTGATGGAATCTGTTACAGGCTTCAAGGTAGATGTCATTCACTACCTGCTGGCAAAGGGTGCCGATGTCAATAAGAGAGACAACGAAGGCTGCACCTGCCTGATGCGTGCCAGCTATGGCGGCTACACGGATCTGGCAATTTATCTGCTCAACAGAGGAGCGGATAAGTCTGTAAAAGACAATGCCGGCAGAACTGCGTTACAATATGTTCGTGATAAAAATAATGAAGAGCTTATCAATTCATTAAAATAAGGGAAAAGGGGAATTAAACTATGAAAGAATACTTGGCAAAAGACATTCGTAATGTCGTATTGCTCGGCCACTCCGGTGCCGGCAAAACCGCCTTGGTTGAATCTGCACTGTTCCAGACTAAGGCAATCGATCGTATGGGTAAGACGACCGATGGTACAGCAGCAATGGATTACGATCCGGAAGAAGCGAAAAGAGGCGTATCTATTTATACAGCCATCGCTCCGGTTGAATGGAAGAATGTAAAGATCAATTTCATCGATACTCCGGGTTACCTGGATTATGAAGGTGAAAAGGTCACCGGTGCTGCAGCAGCTGACTTGGCAGTCATCGTCGTTTCAGCTAAGGACGGTATCGAATCCGGTACGGAAAGTGCTGTCAAACTCTGCAAGAAAAACAGCATCCCGGTCGTTTTCTTCATCAACAAGATCGATGATGATAATGCGAATTTTGAGAAGACTGTTGATGAGTTAAGAGCGAAATTCGGTGATTCCGTTGTTCCGTTTGAAGTTCCTGTTATGGAAGGCAAGAAGATGACCGGTTCCAACAAGGTCCTTGATGATCCTTCCAATCCGCATTTCGATCAGATTTCCGAAGCCATCGCTTCTGCAGATGACGAACTCATGGAAAAATTCTTCGAAGGCGAGCCGTTCACACCGGAAGAGACTGCAAAAGGTCTTAAGCTCGCTTTGAATTCGGGCGATGTCAAGCCGGTATTTGCCGGAACTGCTACCGGATGTGCAGGCGTTACTTCTCTGATGGACTTCATCAAGGAAAACTGCCCGGTCTACATCGATTACGGTACAGTTACCGATAAGAACGGCACTGTCCTCAAGACTGACGATTCCGAAGCATTTTCTGCACTGGTCTTCAAGACCGTCGTTGATGCGTTCGTCGGCAAGATCTCTTATGTCAAAGTGTTGTCCGGAACTCTGACGGCTACAACACCGTTATACAACTCCAAGAAGGACCAGGCAGAAAAGGCCGGTGGTCTCTTCACTGTCTGCGGCAAACAGCAGAATCCGATCAACAAGCTTTCCTGCGGCGATATCGGTGCTTTGACCAAGTTGCTGGTCACAGAAACCAACGATACACTCTGTACAAAGGAAAAGAAAGTTGTCTACAGAGACATCGAATATCCGCGTCCGATGCTGGGTGTTGCCGTATCTCCTAAGACAAAAGATGACGAAGACAAGATGTCTGATGCCCTCAAGAAGGTCCTTATCGAAGATAAGTCCCTCAATTTCGTAAGAAATGCCGAGACCGGCGAACAGGTCCTCTATGGTGTCGGTGATCAGCAGCTTGATGTTGTTGTCAACAAACTGAAGACCAGATATAAAGTTGAAATCGTTCTCAAGGAACCGAAGGTTCAGTATCGTGAGACGATCAGAGGCAAGTCTGAAGTTCAGGGTAAATACAAGAAGCAGAACGGCGGTGCCGGTCAGTATGGTGATGTCTGGGTAAGATTTGAACCGAACCCTGATTCAGAAGAAATGGTATTCGCAGAAGAAGTCTTCGGCGGTGCTGTACCAAAGAACTACTTCCCGTCTGTCGAAGCAGGCTTAAGAAGCTGTATGGCAAAAGGCCCTCTTGCCGGCTGCAAGGTCGTCAATGTCAAGGCTACACTGTATGATGGTTCTTACCATCCGGTTGATTCCAAGCCAAACTCCTTCGAAGCAGCTGCCAGACTGGCATTCAAGGCTGGTATTCCTAAGGCTAACCCGATCGAACCGATCGGCAAGGTCACAGTCATCTGTCCGGAAGAATACACCGGTGATATCATCGGCGACTTCAACAAGAGACGTGGCATGATCTTGGATACCGGTTCAGCTGATTCCGGCGAAGCCAGAATCGAAGCAGAAGTACCGATGGCTGAAATGCTGAAGTATGCAACGGAACTTCGTTCCATGACAAAGGGCAGAGGTACTTACGTTATCGACTTCGACCGTTACGAAGCAGCTCCGCAGAACGTTACCGATAAGGTTGTTGCTGCTACAGCTGCCGAAAGAAAAGACGACGACGAAGACTAAAGGAAACGAAAAAAAGAAGATCGAATTGATCTTCTTTTTTTGTTGCTTTGTTTTTGATTTTGATCCTATTATCTGCTGGCGTCCTGCAATGTGATCTTGAAAGTCATGGCTTTTCCATCACGTTGATCCTATTATCTGCTGGCGTCCTGCAATGTGATCTTGAAAGTCATGGCTTTTCCATCACGCAATATCGAAATATCGACAGTATCGCCAACCGTTTCGCTTTCCAATAATTTAACCAGATCAGCATAGGTCGATACAGGCTGGCCATCCAAAGCGGTAATGATATCGTTTGCCTGAATACCGGCTTTTTCAGCACTGCTGCCTTCGATCACTTCGGTAACCAGAACACCATCTCCGGTGTAATAGAATGAATTGGCTGCGGCCTTGACACCTAATGTTGCTCTGTCTTTGACATAGCCGTTATTCATCAGTTCTTCAATGATTCTGGTAACGGTATTTGCCGGGATGGCATAGCCCATGCCTTCGACTGAAGTATTGGAGTAGTTGGATGCTTTTTTAGCATTAACGATACCGATCAGGTTGCCGTTGATATCGAACAAGCCGCCGCCGGAGTTTCCGGCATTGACTGCCGCATTGGTCTGAATCACGGTCATATAGACGTTGTTGATGGCAATCTCTTTTTCCAGAGCGGAAATGATACCGTTGGAGCAGGAAATGCCAAGTCCTAATGGATTACCGATGGCGATGACATCCTGTCCGAGCATCAGCTGTCCGGAATCGACGAAGGAAGCGTATGGAAGATCCTGACCGTCGATCTTCAACAATGCAAGATCGGTCTTGGCATCGTAACCGATGACTTTGGCCGAATAGGTCTGTCCGTTATAGGCTTTGACTTCCAGAGTGCTTTCATCCACCAGACCGTCGATGACGTGTTCGTTGGTGACGATATAGCCATCACTTGAAATGATGACACCGGAACCGCTCGATACGCTGGTCGTGCTTCCCTGTTCAAAGAAGAAGAAGCCGGAAGAAATGTTGGATTTGACGGTGCATTTGATCTCAACGACCGTATTGTAGGCTTTCTCGATTGCTTTGGTGTAATCGCTCTTTTCCAGATTGGTGTATTGTACTTCGTTAACTACGACACTGCTTCCTGTATTACCTTTATTGTCCCGATTGTACATCGACATGACACCGAATGTTCCCAGACCGGAACCGAGCAAGGCGACCAGAAAGATGATAATGATACTCTTAATGTTTACTTTCATTTTTTCCTCACCTCAGTTACTACTATAGTCTTCGAATGTGAACTTAAACTGAATTTTACTATTAGTTTGAAAAAAAGATATAATCAATGTGTATGAGCAAAAAAGAGCGTCGCATCTCCAAGAAATATGCCAGACGCAGTTTCAACACGATCGGTCTTCTGCTGATTATCTACGCTTTGGCGGTCTTGATTCTGCCGTTCTTTTTTCATTATTATCTGGTCAATACGCAATCGGAAATATTGCGTGATGAGTTTCTTTATTACGGTCTTTATCTGATTATGGTCGTGTTTGGAACGATCATTCCTTTCTTTTTGATGCGCAAGGTGTTCAAACTGCCGCTGAAGAAGATGACCAGGAATTTCAATCCGACATTCGTCGATCTGTTTGTACAGACGATCGTTTTCTTTACCATATGTATTGGCTTGACCTATGTGTCCAATATCCTGTTCTCCTATCTGGGCATGCAGGCCAAACTGATCTCCAGCATCGGTTTCAGCTATGATGAGGCGGCATTGAACAGTTTCCTTTATGTGTTCATGCTGATCATTGTGACGCCGCTAATTGAGGAATATGCCTTTAGAGGCGTTTTACTGAATGTGCTGGCCAAGTACGGCAAGAATTTCGGTCTTTATGCTTCGGCGGTCATCTTTGCCCTGGCACACCGCAGTTTTGTCGAGATGATCCCAGCGTTTGCCATGGGCGTACTGCTTGGCAAGACAGCTCTGCGTTATAAAAACATCGTTCCGACGATCTTCATCCATATCTTGTTTAATTCTCTGATTTATGCCCTGGTTGTCATACCGGCATCCATCATCCAGTACATGGCCTATGGACTGGTAGCGGTTGTGGTGATCGCTGCTTATCTGATGCTTTCAGGACGTTATGAAAGGATCAAAATACAGAAGCTTCGTTCCAACCGTATCACCAACGTTGTCTTCTTCTCTTGCCCGGCAATCATCATCGCGATGATGCTCATGATTGCCGAAACGCTGATTTTCTTGTTTGCTCAGTGATCTTTGAAACAATTATAATAAGACTGGATCGATTGATCTGATAAAAAAGAGAAATATGAAAAAGCTTATTGTTTTATGTTTGATGATGCTCCTGGTCTTATCCGGCTGCAGTGTTTCTACGAGTTCTTCTGTCTCGACAACCGTTACAACGGACAGCGGTTCAACGACAACAACCACGACGGTCGAAAACGGTGTCAGCACGACGACTGTGACAAACGATGATGATCCGACCGGTCTAAGAGCCCGTTGGAATGAGACTTTTGTTGCGGGTGCTGAAGGAGAAAGCGAAGCCGGGAATAGAATCTACTTTATTTACGACGATCCTTCTGATATCTCGTTTGGTGCGATCATGATCACCAACAGCGACGGATCGGAGCTGCTTGTATACGATTACGGCGATATCCTCTACGATGAAGAAAAGGAGATGCTGTATATCGATGATGTTGACGGTTTGGAAACGCTGCCGTTCAATATCGGTGATACTGATAACGACAATACCTTCATGCTCGAGTTCCAGAACGGGGATGTTGTCGAGATGGAGATCGTCGATAAGGAAGTCATCATTGACGACATGATTTCCCTCTGGGAAACTCATAGAGAAGACTACCAGGCCAATCACGTCGTTCAGTAATCATTAAAAAAGAAAAATGCCACCTTGTTTAAAAAGGTGGCTTTTAATTGGCTGCAGGAAACGATTTAAGCTTTTGCGTGAAACCAGAACAGGACGAGTGGTTTGTCCGATCCTTCACAGCGAAGGGAATGCTTTTTGCCGGCCGGGACAAAGAAGGAGATCTGATCGTCTAAGGCGAATTCTTCATCATCCACTCTGGCATAGCCCTTGCCGGATAAGACCATGAATCCTTCGTGGAATTCATGAACAGCCGGTGGAGTAAATTCGTTTGATGTGTAATAGCTGACTCCGCTGGCTACGTCTTTTGGACAGCCGTTGGACTCATTCAAAAGCGGGTAAGAATAATGGCCGTTGCCGGAATCTTCTTTCCTGGCTTCTTTCAGGGAAACGTAGTATTTCATAATGATCCTCCGTATTTTGATCTGTCATCCTTTATATAATATATATCTTTTGTCAGAAAAGGAAAGGTAATGGGAAATGATCCTGAATTTGTCTGTTTTTTAACAAAGTTCAGCATGATATAATGCAGTTAAGGAATACAGGAGAAGCAATTATGATACCTGAGAAACTCAATAACTACATGTTCAATGAAAAGGATTTTTTCAATGAGGAATATGTATGTACAGATCCGGAAAAGGAAGAGTTAGTCAAAAAACTTGCCAATATGATTACCGATGACATCGGTATCCGCAAACCGGGTGATGTACAGACCTGGATGCCGGATTTCTGGATCCTGGACCGTCTCCTCAGCAAGGAAGAAATCAAGTTCATGTTGTCGTTTGGCAAAAAGAGAGTCGTCAAAATGCTGCCGGAAGAACTGGCAGAGAAAAACGGCATGACTCCGGAAGAAGCCGAGGCAATGGCATTTAAGATCTGCGAGATCGGCCTGATGGAATTTGACCGTGAGAACCCGGAAAGAAGAAGACAGTATTTCATTCCGAAATGGGTCGTCGGTTCCGGTGAATACATGATGATGAATTCCAAACTTCTGAAGGATCATCCGGAAGTTGCCACCTTCTTCAACTACGCCTCAAGCGTTCCGGTCGGCAAGGTCGCAAGACTGGTGCCACCTGGCGGCGGCGGTTTAGGCATGCATGTCATCCCGGTCGAAAAAGCGATCGAACATGAATCGAAATCAGTCAGTGTCGAGCACCTCTCTCACTGGTTAAAGAAGTACGACAAGTATTGCGTCGACGTATGTTCCTGCCGCAGACAGCAGGCAATGCGCGGCGAGGGTGTCGGTGATATTGAAGGGTACATGTGTCTGGCTGTCGGCGATATGGCCGAATACATCGTCGAGACCCATAAGGATGCCTACTATATCACTTACGATGAAGTGATGGAGATCCTCAAACGTTCCGAAGAGAAGGGCTTTGTCCATCAGATCACCAATCTGGATGGCGAAGACAAGATCGTCGGTATCTGTAACTGTTCGCCGGGTACCTGTAATGCCCTTCGGACGTCGCAGTTATTCAATACGCCGAATATGTCAGCTTCCGCTTATCGCGCACATGTCGACAAGAAGAAATGTGTTGCCTGCGGCAAGTGTGTGGAAGTCTGTCCGGTTGGTGCAGCCAAACTCGGCCAGAAGCTCTGCTTGAAAGACGGTTCTTCTTTGACATATCCGAAGACCGAATTGCCGGATGCGCAGAAGTGGGGTCCGGATAAATGGAACAAGAATTTCCGCGAAGACGCCAAGATCAACGTCTATGACAGCGGTACAGCTCCATGTAAGACGGCTTGTCCGGTTCATCTTTCCGTTCAGGGCTATATCAATATGGTCAAGGACGGCAGATATATGGATGCCCTCAAGCTGATCAAACAGGATAACCCGTTCCCGGCCATCTGCGGTGCCGTCTGCAACAAGCGCTGTGAAGACAGATGTACCAGAGGTACAATCGATCAGCCGGTCGCAATTGATGAAATCAAGAAGTTCATCGCTGCACAGGAATTAAAAGAAGAGAACCGCTATATCCCGAACTGCTACAACGATGTCGGTGAACAGTGGGATGATTATAAGATCGCCATCATCGGTGCCGGCCCGGCCGGACTTTCCGCTGCCTTCTTCTTAAGGAAGCAGGGCTATCCGGTAACCGTCTTTGAAAAAGAAGAAAAACCGGGCGGCATGCTGCGATATGGCATTCCGAATTTCCGTTTGGAAAAGAGCGTTATTGACGCTGAGATCGATGTGATCAAAGCGATGGGGGCAGAGATCAGATGCGGTGTAGAGATTGGCAAGGATCTCACCATCCAGGATCTCAGAGACCAGGGATACAAAGCCATCTATCTGGCCATCGGTTTACAGGCCGGCAGAAAGGCAAATATTCCGAATGAAGAATACGCAATGAGCGGTGTTGATTTCTTAAGACAGGCCAATAAAGAAATGGGCAAGCTCTTAAGCGGCAAGACGATCGTCATCGGCGGCGGCAACGTCGCAATCGATGTCGCAAGAACTGCATTACGTGCCGGTGCAACTGAAGTTGAAATGTACTGTCTGGAAGGACCGGATGAAATGCCGGCTGCCAGGGACGAGATCGAAGAAGCCACCAAAGAAGGTGTTACGATCAAGAACTGCTGGGGTCCGAAAGAGATCCTGGTCAAAGACGGCAAGATCTGCGGTCTGGTTTTGAAACAGTGTGTTCAGGTCTACAACAAGGAAGGCCGTTTCGATCCGATCTATGATGAAAACGAACTGAAGACTGTCGAGTGCGACCATGTCCTCTTATCGATCGGTCAGGCGGCTGTCTGGGGCGATCTGTTAAAGGGTACGAAAGTACAGACCAGAAACGGCAATACCGTCATCGCTGACAAAGTTACCTGTCAGACCGATGAAGCGGATATCTTTGCCGGCGGCGATGTCTTCGGCGGTGCCCGTTTTGCGATCGATGCGATTGCCGACGGACGCGAAGGTTTCGTCTCCATCAACCGTTTCGTCCATTACGGTCAGAGTCTGACGATCGGCAGAGACTTGAGAGAATTCAAGGAACTCGATCGTGATGACATCTCCATTGAGTCTTATGATAATGCGAAGCGTCAGGTTCCGGGCATGAAGCCGGGTATTGCAGCTGATACCTATGAGGATCTGCGTCTGGCTCTCAGCGAGGAACAGGTCAAGGCGGAAGCTTCCAGATGTCTGGAATGCGGTGCGACTTATGTCGATACCAACCGCTGCATCGGCTGTGGCTTATGTACTACAAGATGTGAATTTGATGCGATTCATCTGACGAGGGATGTTCCAAATGCCTCAAGGATGTATACAGCTGAAAACGGCAAGCTCAAAGCGATCCTGCCGTATGCGGCAAAACGCGGCATCAAGATTCTGCTGAACAACAAGAAATAAACAAAACCGATATGGACTAATCCATATCGGTTTTTTCTTCTGCTTCAATCTCTTTGATGATACATTCGTTGCCTTGCAGGAGATATGTGTGTTCACTTTGACAATAGGGACAGATACGGCCGTAGCGTACTGTCTCGTATTCATTGCTACAGTCTTCACAGAAGGTGATCGCCTTGATCTGCTCAAGCTTGAGCTGTGCATCTTTGATGAGCGGATCCTTTACTTTGAAATAATTCCAGCAGTCAATGAAGTAATCGGTAATGATGCCGGATACTTCCCCAACTTCCAGTGTTACGGAGCCGATCTTGGCCAGATTGCTTTCTTGCGCCAGTTCATCAAGGGTTTTGGCAACGTGGGTAACAATACTTAATTCATGCATGATCTTGTTTTAACACGGCGATTTCTTTTTTAAGCCAGTCTTCCCATTCTTTCATGCCTTTTCCGCTTTTGGCGGAAACCGGAATGATGCGGATATTCGGATTTAGGAAGCGGACACGTTCGATGCACTTGTCCATATCAAAATTGAAATAAGGCAGGGAATCGATCTTGGTTATCAGCAGAACGTCGCTGTTTTGAAACATCAAAGGATATTTTAACGGCTTGTCGTCGCCTTCCGGTATCGAGAGGATCATGACATTTCTGATGGCGCCGGTATCATATTCGGCCGGGCAGATCAGATTGCCGATGTTTTCCAGAAAAGCCAGATCAACATCTTCTAATCCCATCTCTTCCAAACCCGTTCTGGTCATTCCGGCATCCATGTGACACATGCCGTCAGTGTGGACCTGAATGGATCTGGCACCGGCGTTTTCGATCTTGATGGCATCGACATCCGCTTCAATATCCGCTTCCAGAACAGCGATCCTGTATTGATCCTTGAGATCTTCGATCGTCTTTAATAAGAGCGTCGTCTTGCCGGATCCGGCTGCGGACATCAGATTGATAAAGAAGACGCCTTTTTCTTTGAGCTCTTCTCTCAGTTTCCGGGCATCCCGGTCATTGGAGTCGGTTACGGACTTATGTAATTCGATCACTTTCATGATTTGCGAAACTCCTCTATTTTATTGATCAGATAGTCGGTCCAGGCTTCTATACCTTCCTTGTTCAGATTGGAAAGATAGAAGACGGGTGCTTTTTGGTTCCTGATACGAAGATTGTTTTCGAAACGCTTTTCATCAAAGTCAAAAACTTCTTTCGCGTCAATCTTGGAAACCAGGACAGCATCAACCGTTTCAAACATCAGCGGATACTTGAGTGGTTTATCATCACCTTCCGGGATCGACAGAATCATCGCCTTGAGGTGAGCTCCGGTATCAAATTCAGCCGGACATACCAGATTGCCGATATTTTCCATAATGACGACATCCAGGTCTTCCAGTCCGAGGAATTGCAGTCCTCTGGCAGTCATGTCGGCATCCATGTGGCAAAGTCCGCCGGAGTGAAGCTGTATGGTCTTGACACCGAGTGACTCGATGGTTTTTGCGTCAACGTCCGAGTCTACATCGGCCTCCATTACTGCGACCTTGTAGCGCTGCTTGAGACAGGGGATCGTGTTCATTAAGAGGCTTGTCTTGCCGCAGCCCGGTGATCCCATCAGATTGATAAAGAAGACTTTTCTATTATTCAGATCTTCGCGCGTGCTTTTGGCAAGTGCGTCGTTATCTTCTATGATCCTTTCTTTTGTTTCCAGTATTCTGATCATAAAAACATTCCTTTCCTCTTAATTATAATATGCATCCATTCTTCTTCCCAAGCGATCCGAATTCCTTGCATATGAAAAAGAAATACGATCAGACACCCGGTTTGAAACCGATCATTTTGCAGACTGATGATTTGTATACTTCATAAATGGCCGTTTAAATAGTTTTTTGTGAAACGGATGAGCTTAAAATCATTGCAGATGATGAAAGAACAGTGAACAGATATAATTTGAATGTATATCAGAGATTTGCGAAATAGAATATGTTGGGTTCGCTTATACGGGCAAAGGCACCTGTCTTTGTCATGGACGAGATCCTGTATGAAGGATCGAAACAAGAAACATATAACGAGGTGAACTGGAAATGAAATTAAAAAAATGTATGCGGGATTATCCGATTCCCGCTTGTATCGGTGTTGCTGCAGTATCTTTTCTTTTGCTGGCGGCTGTCAGTTTTCTACGAAAGCAGCTGCCGGAGAGTATATTGATCGATTACATCAGGCAGTTTATCAATATTCTCATGCCATTGGCACTGGCTTTAATTCTGGGCTATGGATGGGCTTATAAGAGGGGATCTTTTGGCAAGACTCTGCTTGCGGGATTGTTTGCCCTCATCCTTTTCTCATTCACTTTCTTTGTAAGAGCTTCAGAATCCATTCTTAATGACGAAACTTCCTGGAAAAGCGCTGCAGGGATTTTACTTGGCATCATTAATATTATCGGCATTGGTTTTCGTGAGGAGACGATCTACCGCGGCATTATTGCCAACAATCTGGGAATCGTTTATGGCAAGGACTCACGCGGCGTTTGGAAAGCCGTGATTATCAGCGGTTTGATTTTCGGACTGGCACATCTGATCAATATCATTGCCGGTGTGAATCCTCTTAAAGCTTTGATACAGGTCGTATCGGCTTGTGCGATTGGAATCTATCTGGCAGCAGTATATTATAGAGGTGGGAACCTTTGGACGATGATGCTGATCCACTCCATTACGGATGCGGGAGGCTTGTTCCGTTCTGCGTTCACAAATGAAGCAGACAAAGTAGGGGATATCAACAATCTCAGCCTGAACGGGCTGATCATGGTTCCGATCTATCTGGCTCTTGCCATCTTCCTTTTACGGAAGAAGAAAATGGATGCTGTTCTTGATAATCTGAAACAGGCAGCGGAATGTGATCGATAATCAAAATCTAAAATCTGTATATAAAATAAGCGTTTATAAATCTTGGTTTTGAGGTGAAGAATATGGGAGATACGAAAAAAGACATTTCCGAAAAAGTTGAACAGGTGATGCGTGAAAGTATAACAGGCGATAAGCATATTGAGATCCCGTTATATGAACGCCGCAAGGGAAAGGAATTCCATGCTTCAGGCAGCTGGAAGGCAACGGAGGGTGAAAAGCGAATCATAGAGTCCTTTGGCTACATGGCTTTCTTTGGCATCTTTATCGGGCTCATCATGCTTTTTATCTTCCCGGGTAAGCTTGCCTCCATTATTCTGGCTATTGGCATCATCGGCGCTGTCGGAACCTTTGTTTCCTTATTTGCGATCGTATTGCATAAACATAAACAAGAGCCTATGGAAGCTCACTACTACGATACCGACTACAAATACAACGCCTTTACCAAAGAAGAGACAGATC
>ONXX01000085.1 GCA_900321955.1 uncultured Bacillota bacterium
ACAGATGGCGGAAAACGGCAATCCGAGTCAATGGAAAGACAGCCGTCCTTCCATGGATCTGGTGAAAAAGGACATTGAAAACGGCAATTCCTATGTCATGGAAGAAGACGGCAGGATCATTGGCACTTTCGCTTTTATTGTCGGCATTGAACCGACTTATCTGGAAATCGAGGGACAATGGCTGGATGATGCACCCTATGCGACAATACACCGCATCGCTTCCGACGGATCAACAAAGGGAGTCTTTGAAACAGTACTTTCCTTTGCGGAAAGCTTTGGCGTGGATATCCGCATCGATACCCATAAGGACAATAAGACGATGCTTCACCTGATTGAAAAAAACGGGTTTGTGAAATGCGGAATCATCATTGTCGATGACGGCACACCGCGTCTGGCCTTCCAGAAAAAAGCTGTAAAAAAACAGAAAGTGCTGGCGATCGTCGGACCGACGGCTGTCGGCAAGACGAAATTCGGCATCGAATGTGCCAATGCCTTTGACGGCGAGATCATCTCCGGCGATTCGATTCAGATCTATAAGGGACTCGACATCGGTTCGGCCAAACCTTCAAAGGAAGAACTGGAAGCTGCTGTTCACCATCTGATCGACATCAAGGAAGCGGATGCCTCCTACAGCGTCAAGGAATTCCAGGAACGCTGCCGTGCCTGCATCGAAGAAATTGCAGGAAAAGGAAGGCTGCCGATCATCGTCGGCGGTACCGGCTTATACATTAAAGCGGCCTTGTATGATTATCACTTCTTTGAGGAAGAGGAAGAAGACAATCTATATGAAGATCTTTCCAACGAAGAGATCTATGCTCTGTTAAAACAGAAGGATCCCAAAGCTCTGGAGAAGATCCATATCAATAACCGCAAGCGTCTGGTCAGAGCCCTGAATATCTATGAGAAACATAAGAAGGGTATCTCGCAGATCAAGGATGAGCAGGAACATAAGCCGATCTATGACTGTCTGATCATCGGTTTAACGGCACCCAGGAAGATCTTGTTTGAAAGAATCAGCCTAAGAGTCGACCGGATGATGGAAGATGGTCTCTTAAAGGAGATCGAAGGCCTTCTGAAGAAGGGGATCGGTTTTGAAAAACAGTCAATGCAGGGCATCGGTTATAAGGAATTCAAAGAGTATTTCAATGGGGAAAAGAGTCTGGATGAATGTGTTGAAACGATCAAGATCAATTCCCGTCATTTTGCCAAACGGCAGTACACCTTCTTCAACAACCAGTTGGATGTGAAGTGGTTTGAAGATACGAAGGAGGCAATGGAAGAGGTAAGAAAGTGGTTGATTTAAGCAGAATGGAATATCTGGTGGGCAAGGAAGCGCTCGAACGGATGAAAGAAAAGAAAGTTCTGATCTGCGGCGTCGGCGGCGTCGGTTCTTTTGTGGCTGAAGCTTTGGCCAGGTCGGGTGTCGGCTATCTTACCCTGCTGGATTACGATAAGGTGGAAGCGTCCAATCTCAACCGTCAGCTGATGAGCGACAAGTTCAATATCGGCGAATCAAAAGTCTATGCCCTGAAGAAGCGGCTGGAAGCAGTCAGTGACTCTAAGATCGATACGATCGAGACCTTTATCAACGATTCGTTTGTACTGGATAAGGACTACGACTATGTCGTGGACTGCATCGATACGCTTACCGGCAAGTATACCCTGGTCAAACTGTGCCATCAGGCGGGCGTTCCTGTTTTGTCTTCCCTGGGTTCGGCAAGACGGCTGAAGCCGGAAAATATCAGGCTGACGACCTTGGATAAGACCAGGAACGATCCTTTGGCCAAGGCCTTTCGAAATCTCGTCAAGAAGGACGGCTATCGTAAGAAGATCGAAGTGGTCTTTGTCGATACGCCGGCGGTCAAGACCGGTGTTGTCAAAGAAGGAAATACCAATAAAGAAAAATACCCCCTGGGTTCTTCGATCTTTACGGTCGGTTCCGTGGGTTTGTATATCGCAGCCATTGTTTATGAAAGGCTGATGAAGGAGGAAGAATGAAGTTCAAAGATCTGAAATATGAAAGACTGGCCTATGAGGACCTTAAGGCAGAATTTGAAAAGCTTTTAGGCAGACTCAAGGCAGCGGAAAATGCGAAGCAGTTCATGGAAGTTTTTGATGAGATCAATACCTTCCGCGGACACATCTCATCCATGCAGACGCTGTGTTCGATCCGCCATACCATTGATACAGCCGATGAATTCTATGACAAAGAAAATGAATACTGGGACAATACGATGCCGCTCTTACAGGTCTATGAAGTCGATCTGGCTAAGACGATGCTGGAGAGCCCGTTTCGCAAGCAGACGGATATCCCGGAAGCCTATTATCTGACATTGGAAAATACCTTGAAGTCTTTCTCGGAAGAGATCATCGAGGATCTGCAGGAAGAAAACCGTCTGGCCACCGAATATGGCAAACTGAAATCTTCCGCGAAGATCTCTTTCCGTGGAGAAGTCTATAATCTGGCGTCGATCGCACCGTTCATGAACGACGCCGATCGAGAGATCAGAAAAGAAGCGACGGATGCCTATAACCGTTTCTTTGAAGAAAACGAAGAGAAGTTTGACGAGATCTATGACAAGCTCGTGAAGGTCAGAGACAGGATGGCGAAGAAGCTGGGCTACGAGAATTTCACGCCACTAGGCTATATCCGCATGAACCGTCTGGATTATGACCAGGCAATGGTCAAGAATTACCGCGATCAGGTCATCGAAGACATCGTTCCTTTGACGGTGGATTTAAGAGAAAGACAGGCCAGGCGCATCGGTGTCGATGCTCTGGAATAGTATGATATCGGCTATAACTTCAAAACCGGCAATCCTAAACCACACGGGGATTTGAATGAGCTGACAGCAGCTGCCTTGAAGATGTATCAGGAGATGTCGAAAGAGACCGGTGAATTCTTTAAGATGATGGTCGATCAGGAACTCTTTGACCTGCCGACCCGTCCGAATAAGGAGATGGGCGGCTACTGTACGGGCATCTATGACTACAAGATTCCGTTCATCTTCGCCAATGCCAACGGCACATCGGGCGATGTCGATGTTCTGACCCATGAAGCGGGTCATGCCTTCCAGGCGTACTGCACCTTCAAGAATGTGACGATCCCGGATCTTTCCTTCCCGACCATGGAGTCGGCCGAGATCGATTCGATGTCGATGGAATTCTTTGCCCATCCATGGAGCCATCTCTTCTTTAAGGAAGAGGCAGAAAAGTATCACTACTTCCACATCAGTGATGCTCTGAAGTTTTTGCCGTATGGCTGTCTGGTAGACCATTTCCAGCATGAAGTCTACAATCATCCGGAGATGACACCGGCAGAAAGAAAAGCCTGCTTCCGGGAGCTTGAAAAGATCTATAAACCGGACATCGATTATGATGGAGCACCGTTCTTGCAAAGAGGCGGCTTCTTCTACCGACAGGGGCACATCTTCCAGTCACCGTTCTACTATATCGACTACACGCTGGCTCAGGTCTGCGCCTTGCAGTTCTTTGTGCGAATGTTAAAGAAAGACGAAGATGCCTGGAAGGATTATGTCCACATCTGTTCCTTAGGCGGAACCAAGACCTTCACGGAAATCGTCAAAGACGCTCATCTCAAGGTGCCGTTTGAAGACGGCTGCCTCAAGGAAGTGGCGGCAACGATGAAAGATGAACTTGAAAAGTTCGATGATTTGAAATTCTAGGAGGACTCTACTGTGTTTCGTGAAATGTTAAGAAAGAAACAGGAACTTTCAAAGGAAGAATGCATCGAAATCCTGAAAAAGGAGAAGCGGGGTGTTCTTTCCGTTCTGGGCGATGAGGGTTATCCTTATGGGATGCCGATAAATCATTACTACGACGAAGAAAGCGGAAAGCTCTATTTCCATGGCGGCAAAAAAGGCCATAAGATCGATGCCATGAAACGTTTGAATAAGGCATCCTATTGTGTCTATGGCGACGGCTTTATTGAAGAGGGAAACTGGTATCTCTGTTTCAAATCGGTCATCGTCTTTGGAAAGATCGAGTTTATTGAAGATCCAAAGGTCATTGAGGATCTGTGCCGTAAACTGTCGTATCGTTTTACGGATGACGCTTCCTATATCGAGGAAGAGATCCGAAAATCTTTGGCAGGTACGCTGATGTTTTCACTGTCGATCGAACATATCAGCGGTAAATATGTAACAGAAAAATAAGGGGAAAAAACATGAAATACGCATTCACAAACGGTATCATTCTCGACGGCACAAAGAATATGGAACCGCTTGAGGGAAAGACGATCTTAGTCAGTGATGATCACATCGTCGACATCATCGACGGAAATGTGGCCGATCCAAGCTATGAAAACGTCGATCTGAATGGTTCTTACATCATGCCGGGTCTGATCAATATGCATGTCCATCTGGCAGGGAATGGCAAACCGCAGAAAAAACAGCGGGACAATACAAAGCTGGTCCGGCTCATCTTTTCCAACCCGATCGGTCCGATCGTTGCCCACAGCATGGTCAAGAATTACGCCAGACTGGAACTGCTCAGCGGCGTGACGACCATACGTACGGTCGGCGGCCTAAGGGACATGGACACACGGGTCCGTGATGAGATCTTAGAAGGCAAGTATGCCGGTCCGCGCATCGTCGCTTCCAATGAAGGCATTTCCGTACCGGGTGGCCACATGGCCGGTTCGGTGGCGATCATTGCCAATACGATCGAGGAAGCCAAAGCTCATGTCGATAAGCTGAAGAGTCAGGGTGCCGATTGGGTCAAACTGATGATCACCGGTGGCGTTATGGATGCCAAGGAAAAAGGCACGCCGGGCGAGATGAAGATGGATCCCAAGATGGTGAAGGAAGTCTGCGATTATGCGCATTCCTTAGGCTATCGGGTCGCTGCCCACGTCGAATCACCGGAAGGGGTCAAGGTGGCTTTACAAAACGGTGTCGATTCGATCGAACACGGGGCAAAACCGGATGAAGAAACGATCCGTCTCTTCAAGGAAAGAAAGGCCTTTTTGACCACGACGATTTCCCCGGCTCTACCATATGCCTTATTTGATCGAAGCATCTCCAACGCTTCCGAAGTGGAACAGTACAACGGCAACGTCGTCTTTGAAGGTATCGTCGAATGTGCCAAGCAAGCTCTGAAGAATGACATCCCGGTGGGGTTGGGAAATGATGTGGGCTGTCCATGGATCTCCCAATACGATTTCTGGCGCGAGCTGGTTTACTTCCACAAGTATGCCGGTGTTTCAGAGAAATTTGCCCTTCATACAGCGACACTTGGCAATGCGACACTTCTTGGCATGGGTGATTCCATCGGCAGCATTGAAAAAGGCAAGTATGCCGATCTGATCGTCTGCAAGAAAAATCCGCTCGAAGACCTCAGTGCTTTGCGCGATGTATCGATGGTCATGGCCAGAGGTCAGCTGATCAAAGATCCGACATTTAAGAAAAATCCGATCCTGGCGGAAAACCTGGATCCGTATCTGTAAGGAATGAAATATGAAATGTAACGCAAAAATTATCAACCTGAAGGACCGTGTCATCTCTTTTGACGATGCGATCCGTCTGGAAGACATCCTGAATCAGGTCAAGGATGAACTTCCTTATCCCGTCTATCTGGCAAAGCTCGATAATGCCTATCGTGCCTTGACCCACATCACGGAGCACAGCTGCAACATCGAATTTCTCGATCTGCGCAACCAGGAGGCCTGGCTGGTCTATCAGAACTCGC